>DASZRZ010000222.1:0-8486 GCA_035548935.1 Terriglobales bacterium | reverse complement strand
TACTGGTCCGAATTCCTAAAAATCTGAATTCCTAAAATTAAGAGACGCAGCCTGACGGCTAGTGAAGAGATCAGGCGAGCTGCTGCTGGTTGCTGGCCATAACCAGATCGGGGATGGAGGTGTCGTTGACCTCTTCCCAATAGGTGTGATCGCGGAGCAGGCGGGAAACCAGGGCGGTGTGCATGGCGTGACCGGCGCGATCGGCTACGACACGACCGATGATGCGATGTCCGAGAAGTGCAAGGTCGCCGATAAGATCGAGGACCTTGTGACGGATGAATTCGTCGGGATAGCGGAGAGGTCCGTTGACGACGCCTTCCGGGGTGAGCACGATGCAGTTATCGGGCGAGGCTCCGCGAATCAATCCCATATTGCGCATTGCGGCTTCCTGTTCGAGAAAGCCGAAGGTGCGGGCGGAGGCAATCTCCCGCAGGAACTCTCCGTTGATGAGTTCGAGTTCGAAGGTCTTCTGCCCGATGAGCGGATGGGCGAAGTCGATGGCATAGGAGACGGTGTATCCCTCGCCGGGGTAGACGCCGATGAACTTTTTACCCTCGCGCAGCTCCAGAGGGCGGCAGATACGGAAGCAGGTGCGGGGGCGGCGCTGGCGGCGGATTCCGGCGCGCACGATCATATCGACGAAGGGCTGTGAGCTGCCGTCGAGTATGGGGATTTCGAGGTTATCGACCTCGACGATGGCGTTATCGATGCCCATGCCGACGAATGCGGCGAGGAGATGTTCGGTGGTGGAGATGAGCACGCCCTGCCGCATGAGGCTGGTGGCATAGCTGACTTTGGCGACGTTGCGACCGATGGCTTCAATTTCAAAACCATCGAGATCGACCCGGCGGAAGACAATGCCCTTGCCGGCAGGCGCCGGGAGTATCCGCAGGTGAACCGCGGCACCGGAATGCAATCCGACGCCTTCACATTCCACCACAGCCTGAATTGTTTGCTCGTGTACCAAAAAACTCCTGGGCTGGCTTGGGAGAGTTGACCTCTTGAGATCGAACCCGCAGGCCAGAGGAAAGTTCCACGGCGCTAAGTGATTATATGTAAAAAGTTTATCTGAGAGGAGAGACGGGGCGTATGTGGCAAAACAGACACAGGTGCGTGGACGTTAGACCGCACCAGTGGGAGAAAATCGAAGAAAGGAGAGAAGAGATGCTCTTATGAGCGGAGCTAACCGCCGGAGCTTTTGGTATTAAACCAAACGTAGAGATAAAGATCGTCGCTGGAGGTGGCTACTTCCATGCCGCGCTGACGGGTGGCGCGATTCAAGGCTGAGCGGATGTTTTCCTTGGAATCGGGCAGATCGGCGAGGGGGATTTTTAAAGCCTGACCTTCCTCCAGCAATTGAAGATCGCCGAGCAGCTGCCAGATGATGGTGGTGTGCTTGCCGTTGCGTCCGCGGGGAAGATCAGATTTAGAAATGGAATCGAACTTCATGACAGAAGCATTAACCGTACCTTTGCCGTCGCGGCTTGTCTTTGGTGTGCCCCTTCCTGGTTTGCCGCTGCCAGATTTTTCGCTGCCGGTTCTTCCGCTCTCTGGCCTGCCACTCTCTCTCATGGCTAACTCCAGCACTAAGGTAGCACTAATATAGCATTAACGTATCCTAATCGTTAAGGAATATGTTGGAAGTCCTCGCTCAAACCCATCATTATCCTATATGTAAAAGAATCTAAAAGAGTTATCCCGCATGATCCAAATTTTGCTAGCCTCGATTTGAGGCAAAAATTCATGGCAAGAAGCACAGTGTTCGAGACGGTACCGGTAACGGAACTAATGGAAAGAGGGATGATTCCGGAGGTGGATTACCGGCAGATGGCCTTGGTAGTGGATGATGAGCGGGTGATTGCGGATACGCTGGTGGCGATCCTTGAAGGGCATGGATACGCGGCAACCGCGGCTTACGATGGAGAGGGTGCGTTGGAGATTGCAGGACTGATTCCTCCCGATGTGCTGATCAGCGACGTGATCATGCCTGGAATGAATGGAATTGATTTGGCGGTGCAGTTGAAGTCATTGATTCCCGGATTAGGGATACTGTTGTTCTCCGGGCAGGCAGCGACGGGAAATCTGATGGCGAAGGCACGGGAACTGGCGGACGATTTCGAGGTGTTCGCCAAGCCGATGCATCCCAGAGAATTGCTGGCAAAGGTACAAGCCCTGAGCATGCGTTCCATGGCGTGAGCCGGGAGCGGCAATTCTGGTTTCTGTTCCTGGCTCTATCGCGACGCTAGGCCAGTTTGGGGGTCCAACCCTGACTGGCCTTAACGATGCGGGTGGTCATGAGGTTTAAAACATCGTCGGCGGTTGCGGAGGAGTTTCCGCTGATGTCGAGAAGATAGCGTTCGACGGCGTAGTTCCAGATGAGCGCCGCTACGCTGATGGCCTCCGCCCAACGGAGGAGATTGGACGCGTCGTCGATCTGTTTCTTCCTGAACTTGAATGCCTGCCCGGTCTTTGCCAGATCTTCGAGCATGCCGATGAGTTCGGCGGCATCCTTTACGAGCTTGGCGCCACTGACGGCAATGCCGATTTTTACCCCGGTCTGAAAAACTTCCAGCGCGAGATGCTTGATGGCCTCGACATCCCTGCCTTCGGAGAGCAGTACGCCGGATTCGAGCAAGGTGGCGTAGTTCTTCGAGATTACGAGGGTGGAGACGGCGGCGCGAGTGGCGTCCCGCACATTGGGATTTTTGTCCACGGCGCGGCTGCGGGTGAGCTCGTGATGCGATTGATCCTCGAGCTCAAGCAGCAGGGCGGCGGAGGCTTTCAGAGACGCGTAGGCTTTCTGGAGCTTGAGCTTTATCTGCGGGTCGGTTTTTTGGTCGACGAGGTCTTGCAGCGCGGCGGCGCGGTCTTCGAGACGTTTGTAGGATTCCTCAATGGGATTGCTCAACGCCGTTCGTCCTGTGCCAGGGATTGATGACCGGCAATCATGATCGTCGAAAACGGACATTAAAGCAAAATCGTAAAACAGTTTTATTCAGGAACGGAGCGGCGATGAGGGCTCAGCTTCTATAATTGCACAGTGACTCCCCCGACGAGCCAGGAAGTAGAGGAACGCAGGAATCGGGCTGGTTTGCGGGGATTCTATGCACGTTTCTACGCCTGGTTCTTACGCCTCATGCCCAGCGAGCGGCAGCGTCTGCTGGCCGTGACCATTCTGGCGGGCGGTCTATGCGGTTTGACTGCCGTGGCATTCCACGTGAGCATCATGGGGCTCGAGTCCTTGTTGATTGAGCGTGCCAATGCCGCTTCCGGGCACGGATGGATCTGGTGGACCATCCTTTCCCCTGCTATTGGTGGCGGGGTTGTTGGCCTTGGCCTTACGTACTTTGCTCCCGCGGCGGCGGGCAGCGGCATTCCGCAGGTGAAGGTGGCTTACGCTCTGCGGCACGGCAGGATTACCATCCGCGAAACAATCGGTAAGTTTGTTTTGTGCGCTCTTCAACTCGGCTCCGGGGCTTCGCTGGGGCTAGAAGGGCCCACGGTGCAGGTGTGCGCGGGTGTAAGCAACATGCTGGCACGGCTGGCCCGGCTCGGTCCGGAGAACACGCGCAGGATGGCATCGGTGGGCATGGCGGCGGGCATCGCCGCGGCCTTTAACGCGCCCATTGCCGCCGTTACCTTCACCCTTGAAGAGCTGATTGGCGACCTCGATCAGACCATGCTCTCGGGCGTCATTGTGGCCGCAGCGCTGGCGGCGGTTGTCGAGCATTCGATTCTGGGATCGAACCCCGTCTTTCATGTGGAGCGCGTCTATACGCTCACTAACGCGTCATCATTGGTGTGGTATGCGTTACTGGGCTTGCTCGCGGCCATTGTCTCGGTTGCCTTCACCGATTCGCTGCTGGGTCTTCGCGCCCGTTTCCGGCGGCTTACTGGTGTACCGCGCTGGGTGCATCCGGCAATCGGCGGAGCAGCCACGGGCGGCATAGCGGTTGCTGCTCTGGCGCTCTTCCATCTGGATGGCATTGCAGGCGACCCCTACAAAACGCTTACCCTGGCGCTCACGGATAAAATGACCGCGACAGCCATGGCCGTCTTCTGTGTTCTGAAGCTGGCTTCCACGGTCAGTTCCTATTCCAGCGGGGGATCGGGCGGCATCTTCGCGCCGTGCCTTTTCATGGGAGGAATGTTGGGTGGCGCCGTGGGGTTTCTGGACGTGATCGTATTCCATCACCCAGCGGACTCGGTCGGGGCCTTCGCGGTGGTGGGAATGGGGGCGGTGTTCGCGGGCATCATCCGCGCTCCCATGACGTCGGTATTGATCATCTTTGAAATGACAGGAGGCTACGGGCTGGTCCTGCCCTTGATGATCGCCAACATGAGTGCCTTCGCGCTGGTTCGCCACTGGCGGCCTACGCCAATCTACGAAGCGCTGCTGGCGCAGGATGGCATCACTCTGCCCCACCGGTTGCCCAAGGGAGGCGGCCCGATGGACGCCCCCGGCAACCAACCCCTGCCGGACCTGAATGCCGATCCCGCTCACTGAAACGGGCCGGGATAACTCCGCGGCATGGCAGGTGGGAAGAACGCTCGAAGATTATTCCGGAGCAGTTTTGTTTTCGACAGCCCCAGCGCCCTTGCGGGTTTCATGAGCTGCCTTGTGAGTGACTTTTTTCGTCGTCTTCTTAACGGCGTGGCCGGTTTTTTTCGCGGTTTTCTTGGTGGCGCTGCCGGTGTCCTTCGCCGCTTCCTTGACGGAGTGGCCAGCATCCTTGATGTCCTGCCCCGCCCCTTCATTGGATTGTGGCATTCCCAAGGCGCTGCCGGTTACTGCCGCAAGCAGTAGCGAAAGGGCAGCGTATCGGATCTTGAACATAGTAGGTCCTCCCTAAAATCCTGTGCTTAATACGGGTCAAACTATCGGGCCAAATTCCGGACTCAGAAATCCTGCCTCAAACGACCGCGCTTTTGCCGGTGGCAAGATTGATGATCAGTAATACCAGAGCCACGACGAGAAGCAGATGGATCAGGCCGCCCGCGACATGAAAACTGAAGCCCAACAGCCACAATACGAGCAGGACTACGAAGATGGTCCAAAGCATGCGAAGCCTCCAGCCAAAAATACCGGCTGCAAGTTGGATTGCTGGGCACGGGATAAGGTTGTTAAAGGGAAAGGGGAAATATGGGAGAGGGTGACCTATCCGGGCCGCCGGAGCTCTACGAGGCTTTCAGGCGGCCAGGATAGGTAGAAGCACAGTACTTGGCACTTCGACTCCCAGCAAGTCGCCCATACTGATGAAAAGATTGAGTAGAGCCGCGGCTCTCTTTTCAGCCTCTGCTTCCACGCCGCTGGTTTCAGTGGCGGTGGCTTCCGTGGATGCGGATTGCGCGGGTACAGTCCCGGCGGCGTCCGTTTTCACGGCAGCGGGGCTTTGGTGCATGAGCTGGTAGTAGATGTTTTGCGCCTGCCACAGGTCAACGTTGAAGGGCATGAGGCGGGCGAGGGCGACAGCGGCGTGCGCCACCTGCAAGTTTTCCAACGAGGCAGGCTGCTGGCTGTAGGACTGCACGAGATCGGTAACGTGGCGCCGGAGGGCGAACTCCAGGCCCGCGGAGTCGAGGTTGACGCCTTCGCGGCGGGCGGAGTCGAGCAGAGCGTGGATGCGTTTGAAGTTCAGCGGAGATTGCTCGATGGCGCGCCGCAGGGCGGTGTTGGTTACGAACTCGGCGGTAAGGCTGAGAGCCCGCGGTAGAGGGTGATGCATTTCGTTAAGGAAGTGCATCAGCGTGGCGTGGTGATTGTAGATCTGGTTGAAGCTGATTTCGGCTTCGGCCAGGGTGGAGTGCAGAATCTGCTGTACGGCGCGGCGCTGCTCGTCGCGGAAGAGCGAGCTGAGAGTGTACGAGACGCCTTCGAAGTGGCGGTCCATGATGCGGATGCAGCCGGGAAGTTCGGCGCGGTTAAAAACTTCCGAAGCCTCACGAATCAAATCCTGATAAGCCTGCTGACCCCGGAATTCGCGCACGCCGGCGTTGAGCATGTGATCTCCGAAGTGCAAAACGCCGAAGGTTCCGAAGAACTGTTCGTGGGTGATGCGGCTGGTGACGCGCGCCTGCCCGAGGATCAAGCGGGCGCGTCCCGAGTCGAGGCGGTGGGAGTCGAGACGCTCGACGGTATAGGCATACATGGAGCTGAGTTCGGGATATTGGGAGAACAGCGAACTGACCGCGTAGTGAGCCAGCACCGCAGGAAGATTGACGGTGGCAGGTTTGACGAACCGGCGGTAGGCGTTATCTCCGGAGCCGAATTCGGGGAGGTTGCTGACGGCCTTTGATAGCAGCTGGATGAATTGATTTTCGAGGCTGCCCGAGGAGAGGTGATCGCCGAACAGTTCCTGACCGAGCTGCAGGGCGCGCCCCGCGTACTGGATGACCTGCACGGTTTCAATGCCGGTCAGCTCGTCGAAAAACCAGCCGCAACTGGTGAACATGAGCATGAGATAGCGCTGCATTTCGAGGAGCTTGAGGGCGCGAATGCGCTCTTCCGGGGTGAGTAAGCGGGCGGCGTGCTGGCGGAAGAAGTCATCGACGCTGGCGGAGGAGCGGTCGAGAACAATGGAGATGTATTCGTTGCGCGCATTTCTGGCGTTCTTCAGCAACTTGCCCGCGGCGCGATCATAAGGTGCGGCTAACTGGTCGCGAAGCCAGTCGAGAGACTCGCGAAGCGGGGAGCGCCATGCCTGGTTCCAGCCCGCGCGTCCGCCGGAGTTACAGCCGCAGTCGCTTTCCCAGCGACCGACACCGTGAGCGCAGCTCCAGGCGGTGCGTCCGACGATTTCGACTTCGTGCAGAGGCTGATGCTTTTCGAGGTATTCCCCATAGTTGGTAAGGCGGGCCAGCTTGTTGGACTCGATGTAATCGAGGGCGTAGGCCAGGGCCATGTCGCCGTGGGCGTGGTGGTGGCCGTAGGTTTCGCCGTCGGTGGCGATGTGCATGAGCTGTTCCCACTTGCGGTTGTCATCAAAGCCGCTGAGGAGGCGCTGGGCGAAGGTCTCACCGCTGGTGAGGAGCTTTTCGAAGGCGACGCCGCGGGAGATGGGGCCATCGTAGAAGAACAGGGCGATCTTGCGGCCCGAGCGGGTGTGGCAGTAGTAGGGGCGGGTGGGATCGATATCGGCTTCCTCGACGCTGCGCCATTGACGGGCATGGCGGAGGCGGACCTGCTTTGCCTGATGAGGGGCAAGAATGGTGAAGCGAATGCCCTGCTCGGAGAGTACGTCGAGGGTTTCCAGGTCGACGGCGGTTTCGGGAAGCCACATGCCTTCGGGATCGCGGCGGAAGCGTTTGCGGAAGTCGCGGATTCCCCAGAGGACCTGGGTGTACTTATCGCGACGGTTGGCGAGGGGAAGGATCATGTGGTTGTAGGCCTGAGCGATGGCCGATCCGTGGCCGGAGAAGGTGTCGCGGCTGAGATAGTCGGCATCGATGATGCGCTCATAGGCCAGGGGCACATGTTTTTCCATCCATGAGAGCAGGGTGGGGCCGAAGTTGAAGCTGATGCGGGAGTAGTTGTTGACGATCTTCGTGATGCGTCCGTTGCCGTTGAGGATGCGGGAGGCGCCATTGGGGGCGTAGCACTCGGCGGTGATGCGCTCGTTCCAGTCGTGATAGGGATAGGCGGAGTCCTGAACTTCGATTTCCTCAAGCCATGGATTTTCGCGGGGAGGCTGATAGAAGTGGCAATGAATGCAGACGTAGCGTTCCATGCTCAAGGATTCTCCAAACCCGCTTATACCAGCGGAAATGCAAAGGGTAACCCACAAGCATATCAAGGGAGGAGGCTTCTCAAGGACGAAGAATCCGAAGCCGGAGCGGGAGCTTCAGATTCCAACCACAAAGAAGCCGCCCTCTCGCGAGCCTGGGACCTCCCTTGAGCGCGGAACATAGATGTAGGGCTCACGAAGAGAAGAGGAGGTTTGGCGGCGCAGGCGGCGGCCAAAGATGAGTCCGGCGGCGATGACAGCGCCAGCAAGCATGGCAGCGGCGACGGCGCGGGCCGGGTGAAGGGCCAGGGGTTCGGCGAAGCGGCTGGCGAGCTGCTCCGCGTGACCGGCGCGACCCATCTGCAGGCGGTAATTGCGGACAGATTCCCGTCCGCCGCGCGCAAGAGCCCGGTTGGTGTGGATGAGACCACGGAGTCCGGGCAGGGAGAGGTCTTCGCCTCCGAGCACGGTTATGGGTACGGCTTCCTGGGATTCGAATTCCTGCAAAAGCTCTTCTCCCTGCAAAAGCCTTTCGGCTTCGTAGAGCTCCTGAGTCTGGAGAAGCTCTTCGAGAGCGGCGCGAAGTTTTTTGGGATTGGTCCATGAGCAGCGGAAGGCGACGCGTCCGGAGCGTTCGATGAGGAAGGTGGAGTTGGGCAGGCCTCCGTAACTGCGATGGATGCGTCCATCGAGATCATCGACGAGGATGGGTAAATCCAAATGTTCCTGATGGCGGAAGAGGACGGCGGAGCGGCACTTGTC
>DASZRZ010000221.1:0-9067 GCA_035548935.1 Terriglobales bacterium | reverse complement strand
CCGCCGGTTTAAAAGGGCTCTATGAAAAAATTCTACTGCAACCGCCTCTATTGCCCGGTCGGCCCCGGCCCAGGCCTTAAGCCCAATTCATCTAACTGATTGTTTTATATGCCACTTGGATTCAAATTTTGTGCCGCCGGGAATGGCAGGCCGCTTGCTATTAGATAGGCGTGTAAGTACTGGAGCCGCTGGCAACCGATACGGTTCCGGCAGGTTCCAAACGAAATTCAGCTGGGCGAAAAGCAAGGAGTTACCACTTATGAAATCAATGCAGATGTTTGCTGCGGCCGTAGCGCTGACAGTTCCCTTTACCGTAGGTTGCGCAACCAAGCAGCACGTCAGGCAGCAGACGGCGCCCATCATCCAGAAAGTCAATGAACTCGACGAATTGACCGCCAAGAACACCAAGGACATTCGCGACGTTGACTCGCGTGCCCAGCAGGGCATCCAGTCGGTCCAGACCGCGGCTGAACAAGCCAACCAGAAAGCGTCCGCCGCAGGCCAGCAGGCAGGACAGGCTCAGGAGCTTGCCTCCACCGTTGCGGGCCGCGCCAATCAGCTGGCGGAAACCGTCGTTAACCTCGACAACTATCACCCTGTGGTCGAGACCTCCGTCCACTTCGGCTTCGACAAGTGGAACCTCACCAAAAAAGCCAAGGAAACTCTCGACGAGCTTGGATCCAAGATCGGCACCACCGAGCACTACCTGTTAGTGGTTGACGGAAATGCCGATGCCACCGGTCCTGCCGAATACAACGCAATCCTCAGCAAGCGTCGCGCCGACGCGGTGATTCAATATCTGGTCGGAACCTATAAAGTTCCCGCCTACCGTATTCATGTCATCGGCCTCGGCGAAGACAAGCCGGTGGAGGACAACAAGAGCAGCGACGGGCGCGCTAAAAACCGCCGCGTCGATGTCCGGCTCATGACCAACACACAGCAGCAGGCTTACAACCCGCAGCCTGAAGTGGCCTCCAAGTAGTTCCATTTACCTCCCCCGAGTAACTGCAAAGCCGCCCGGAATAATGGGCGGCTTTTTTCTTTTTCTAATCGGACTACAATCAGGTTATGCGCCGCCTGCAATGGATTCTCTGTCTGGCTGTGTTAGCCCCACACTTTGCAGAAGCTTACTTCCAGAAGGCTTCCCAGTCCGATCCGCCGGAGTCCCAACAATCAGGCTCGTCACAATCAGGCTCGACATCAGGCTCGTCCACGAGCGGACCTGCCCCCGACGTGGTCAACCCCACCGCTTATCCCAAGCGGACCCCTGCAAAGCGGCAGCAGCGGCGGGGGGCCGCTAGCGCCTGCGGCAATGGAAGTGGGGAAAATTGTCCCGCCAACACATCGTCGCAGCAGACTACCGGCAGTTCCGGAGAAGCGACCACATCCCCTCAGCAGGGAAGCGGCGGCTCCCAGCAAAAGGACCAAATCTCCAAGGGAACCGGCAACATCCCCGTCAGCGCGCCCGTTCCCCGCTCGGACTCCGAGGGTGTTTCCAGCAGCCGCGAGACCAAAATCGACAGTGTGCCTCCACCCGGAAGCACCGCGCCGGGAGCTATCGACGACTCCAGCGAGATGCATGCCTGGAACCCCCACCTGGCCGAGAAGAGTATTGAGGTTGGCGACTTCTACTTCAAGCGCGGCAACTATAAGGCCGCAATCTCCCGCTATCGCGAGGCCCTGCAGTGGAAGTCCGGAGACGCCATCGCCACCTTCCGCCTGGCACAGGCGTTGGAAAAAGACGGACAAGGCTCCGAGGCCCGTGATTCCTATCAGGCTTATCTTAAGATTCTTCCCAACGGCGAATTTGCCCGGGAAGCTACCGCCGCCCTCGCCCGCCTGAAATAACGGCACGGCAAGGAACAGCAGTAGGGAGGGGTGAGCCTATGGGGTTGCGACTCCAGAGCGCCGCGCCTGATCCTCAAGATCAATCAGCGATTGCTTCGCCTCATCGAGTGCTTTCTGTTTTTCGGCAACCTGGGAATCGTGCTGCCGCCGCTCTTCCGCCCATTGCTTGGGATCGCGCAGGGCATTTCCAGCGTCGGCATAGAAGGTGGCCGAGCGCAGACGGAATTCGCGGTTCATGATGTCGAGGTCGTGCTCCAGTTGCGCGATCTGCTTCTTCACCTCGGCAGTCCTGGCGAGCAATCCGTTTTTCTGCCTGTCTTTATCTTCGGAAGCCTGCGTTTTGGGACTCGTCGCCTCTGGCTTCTGGGCCTCCGCCGGTTTCATCTCTTTGCTGTCCGGATTCGTCTCTCCGGCATTGTCCACGGCTTTCGCAGTTTTGGTATCCGGGGCGGGTGCGGGCTCCACTCCCATGACGTTCACTACGCCCTCTTTGGGGAGGTCGTCGTTGGTATAAACCCGGGCCGCGGCGGGCCGGGTTTGATGCCGCTGCTGGCGCGCCACTTCGCCCAGCGACTGCGCCGTGGCTATTCCGCTCAGAAGAAGCGTCATCGCGGCAAATTGAATGTATGGAAGTCTCATCATCGCCCGTCCTCGATAACGGTTTCGTAACTGGCTGCCAATCCTGAACCCGGCAACAGCAGGTATTCTAGCGCGTCCCGGCTGCTTTATTCCCGGTTTATCGGGATGCAGGGGTTAACGGTAAAAACCCCAATACCAGTGCATCAGGGCATTGCCGAAAAACAGAGCCACAATCGCCATGCCGCCCAGAAAAACTCCAAACGGCATCTGGTAAAACCGGTAAACCATGCGGGCGGAGTGCCATGCCCTCTGCCGCGCCGCGAGCCAACTCTCGTGGTTGCGGCTCATCCGCCGCCGGGTTCGTTTCCACCACACCACCAGCATGGTTCCAAGTCCAAAAAAAGACCCAGTCAGCGATCCCGCGAAGATGGTGAACACCGTCAGCTTCAGCCCAAGGAATGCTCCCACCATGGCCATGAGCTTCACGTCGCCAAAGCCCATCCCGTCCATGCCCCGCGCCGATTTGTAAATCGCTCCCACTCCAAAGATGAAGGACGCGCCCGCCGCCGCCCCCAGTCCGGCCTCCATCAGCGATAACAGCCGCCACGAGAGGACCGGCGGCTGTCCCCAGGCCAGCCCCGGAAATAAATCCACCAACAGGTCCTGCACCGGAACCAGCAGGCTCAGCAGTAGTCCCAGGATCAGGCCGGGGATTGTCATGGTATCGGGCAGCAGCTTGTGCTCGGCGTCGGTAAAGATCAGGCCCAGGATGAGAAACGAAAACGCGCAGAACTTCAGCGCTGCCAGCGAGAGGCCAAACTTCAGATAACACGCCACAAAGAGCGCCGAAGTGAGCAGCTCAACAATCATGTAGCGGGGTGAGATCGCAATCCGGCAGTTCCGGCAGCGTCCCCGCAGCCACAGCCAGCTAAGGACGGGAACATTATCGTAGGGTTTGATCCCGCGCTTGCAATTGGGACATGCCGATCCGGGATACACCACCGACAACCCCAGCGGCAGCCGGTAAATGCATACGTTGAGAAAGCTGCCAAAGGCGAGCCCGAATAGCGCAAACGCAGCTGGGAAGATCGCTTCCATGGGCGGGAAATGCCT
This sequence comes from Terriglobales bacterium, assembly GCA_035548935.1. GTDB lineage: Bacteria > Acidobacteriota > Terriglobia > Terriglobales > Acidobacteriaceae > DASZRZ01. Next base: position 5,527 of record DASZRZ010000221.1, on the reverse strand, counting down.
TGATTATAGGAGAAGGTGCCCACGATTCCCATGCATGAGCCCCGTCTATAACCGAACCAAGGGACACGCCCCCCTGCACGCCAGCCGCATCATTTGGGGCTAACATCCCGGGTGTGCATCCCGGGCGGAGTACATTCCGGGCGCATATTGCTTAGCCCAATGGCACCAAAGTAATTGCAGCAAAAAAGATGCCAATTCTCTTTTTCGCGTTAAAATCCCTTGTAGTGCAATAGATTCAGCATTTTCCGATACTTGTTGGAAGGGAAGGCGTAAGTTGACCCAGCCGCTACGTGCCATCCGGATACCCATCCTGTATCTCACGCTGGGCGTTCTTATCCTGGTGAGCGTGGTTCCTCTTTACTTCTATGCACAGAAAGAAATGCAGGAGCAGCGCGAGCGCCTGAAGCTGAACGAACGGCTGGTTCAGGCAACCATCACCCAGTCCCTGGCCTACGACCTCTCGCAGCGCCAGAAAAGCCTGGAGTCGGTTCTGGGAAATCTCTCCTCTTCTATTCAGATTTCCAGTGGCGGCGACCTGCGCGACAAGCGGGTCAGCGCACCCGAACTGCGCGCCCTGCTGGAGCAGTTCGTCAGCTCCAACTCCGATGTGGCTTTCGCCATCCTGCTCAACTCCGAATCCAAGGGAATTTCCGTTCCTGCTCTTTCCCCCGACGAATTTTTACAGCGTGAACTGGAGCGCGCCTTTACTGCCGCCACCGAAGCGCGCGCTTACATGAGTTCGCCGCTCACCCTCGGCGCCGGTAAGGACAGGCGTATCGTCACCGTCGTCACCGCTCCCGTTATGGTCGGCGGACACTTCATGGGCATGATCGGTACCGCGGTTGACCTCCGCTTCCTGTCGCAGCGCCTGGAAGAGTCCAGTCGTGCCGGACTGCTTACCTACGTCGTCGACCGTCAGGGCCGCCTGGTCGCTTCCGGGGACGCGCGCTACTCCACCGGTCAGGACATGACCCGCTTTCCCATCGTGAAGAGTTTTGTTGAGACCGGTCCTAAAACGCCCGTCAGCCCCATTAGCGACTTCACCATGGTGGAAAACGGCAGGGAAGTGGACATGCTCGGCACCTATACTCCGGCCCGCGGGCTGGAATGGGCCGTGGTGGCGCAGAAGCCCATGCGCGAGGCTTACATCAGCGTCTTCCAGATGCAGAACACCGCCCGCTTCTGGGGACTGCTGGCTGTTGCCATCAGCCTTACCGTCAGCCTCATCGCCGCGCGCCAGATCACCACGCCCCTGCGCGTGCTCACCAGCTCCAGCCGTGCTATCGCCAAGGGCGACTTTTCGCAGCGCGTCCACCTCACCAGCCGCACGGAAATCGGGGAGCTGGCTCAAACCTTCAATCACATGACCGAGGATCTCGAGCGCTTCGTAGCTGAACTCAAGCGCGCTGCCGAGGAGAACCGCGCCTTGTTCCTGGGCTCCATTCAGATGCTCGCCGGTGCGGTTGACGAAAAGGATCCCTATACCCGTGGTCACTCCGACCGCGTCACCCGCTACTGTGTACTCATCGCCGAGGAAATGGGCTTGTCCGAAGAGGAAGTTGAGATCGTGCGCATCTCGGCGCAACTGCACGACGTGGGCAAAATCGGTATTGAAGACCGCATCCTCAAAAAGCCTGGCGCCCTCACTCCCGATGAATACGAGATCATGAAGACCCACACCGTACGCGGCGCCAACATCCTGCGTCCCATTCCGCAGCTCAAGTCCATGATCCCCGGAATCGAACTCCACCACGAGGCGCTCGACGGACGCGGATATCCCTTCGGCCTCAAAGGCGAGGAAATTCCCATTGCCGCACGCATCATCTCCGTGGCCGACACCTTCGACGCCATGACCACCAATCGCCCCTATCAGGCGGGCCGCGACTCCGACTATGCTTTGCGCATCATCTCCTCGCTCGTCAACACCAAGTTCGACGCCCGCGTTGTGGCCTCGCTGACCGCGGCCATAGAAAGCGGCAAGATCAAGATTCGCCGTGCCGGCACACTACCGGCCGAGCCCCTCAGCGATTCCGAAGGCCAGCCCGAACCCCAGACCGCCCAGGGATGAGGCATCTCTTCCGGCGCTTGGCGCTTGGTGTGCCCTGCCGCTTCCTCAGCCCTCCATCTATAATCGCGATTGGATAAGAGTCGATTGGACAAATGATGATTCAGACCCTTTTTGGCAGCCTCGAACAGGAGCCTAAGAAGACCGGCTTCCTCGATCGCATGAAGGAGGCGGTCTCCCGCACCCGCGAGAACCTCACCGGACGTATCGAGGAGGTCGTGGCACTTCGCAAGGAGATCGACTCCGATACCCTCGACGATCTCGAAGCCACCCTCATCGCCGCCGATCTGGGCACCGTCACCACCCGCGAGGTTCTCGACAAACTTCGCGATAAAGTGGATCGCAAGCTCATCGGCGACGTGGCCGAACTCAAGCGCATCCTCAAAGCCGAGATTCTTGCCATTCTCCAGCGCGCGGGCACGCCATCGGTTGCCGCCATCGACGGCCCCGAGGTCATCATGGTCGTTGGCGTTAATGGCACCGGAAAAACCACCACCATCGGCAAGCTTTCTAACGTCTTTCGCGCCGATGGCAAGTCCGTGCTGCTCTGCGCCGCCGACACCTTCCGCGCCGCCGCCATTGAGCAGCTCGAAATCTGGGGCAGCCGCACCGGCACCGAAGTTATCAAGACCAAGCCGGGAGGCGATCCCTCCGCTGTCCTCTTCGACGCCCTGCAGGCAGCCAAATCCCGTGGCGTTGACTACCTCATTGTCGATACCGCCGGACGCCTCCACACCAAGAGCAGCCTGATGGAAGAGCTATCAAAGATGCGCCGCACCGCGCAGCGCGTCATCCCCGGAGCGCCTCACGAAACCCTGCTCGTCATGGACGCCACCACCGGACAGAACGGCCTCCAGCAGGCGCGCCTCTTCACCGAGTCCGCCGCCGTCACCGGAATCGTACTTACCAAGCTCGACGGCACGGCCAAAGGCGGAATTGTCGTGGCCATCTCCCGCGAACTCGGCCTGCCAGTCCGCTTCGTGGGCGTGGGAGAAAAGCAGGGGGACCTGTTGCCTTTCGACGCCACCCAATTCGTCGAATCCCTATTCGCCTGACCGTGGCGCAAGGCTTTACGCCTGCAATGTACGAAATTTAAAGCCCTCTTGAGACACTGGATGGAAGTAGGCCGCGGCTTCCGCGAGACTTAATGATTCCATTCCTGTTTGTGCCATTCCGACTTATGCCATCCCGGGCGAAGCGAAGAATCTGCTTTATTCATAACCACATACCCCAGTCTTATGTATGAGTTATTCATTGGTTAATGTCGCTATTACTATGTGGACGAATGCTGCTTTTACTTAAGAATTTCCCTATCACCCATCGGACTAACGCTACTTTGCCCTTGTGACTCCCGATAATTTTAATGTAGCATCCTGCCGCTCCCAGGGGAGGATCGATGACTTCCAGAATCTATCTCTATCTCACGTTACTCTTGTCTCTATCTCCGGCATTCGCGCAAACTCCCGCTGCTGCTCCTGCCGCCGCTCCTGCCCCTGTTATTGCCCCTACCTATGCCGCCCTGCTCAAGCCGCTTGTCTACCCCGAAGGAGCCGTCTCGGTAGAGAACTTTGTTCTCAAGCGCGACGCCGCCATCTTTAGCTTCAAAAAGGGAACCTTCTATTTCATCGCGCCCGTGGAAGGCCGCATCACCGGCGCAGTCTTCATCGGAGAGGGCGATATGGTTCTCTCGCCTCCTACTGCCTCCGAAGCCCGCAATCTCTCTGCCTTCACCCGCCAGCCTGCATTTTTGGAGCTATTCAAGAGCGCGGTGCTACGCTTTACCGACTCCACGGCCGACGAAATTAAAGCTGCCGCCGGGCCCAATCCCAATACCTATGAGAGCGACCGTTCCGATCTCACAGCCATGCTTGTCGAGGTGGAACAGGACTCCCGCAAAAAGCTCAACTACAACGTGCAGGCGCGTCTGCTGGGCGACATTCTCCGTGGAGGCCCCGGCAATCTCTTTATGGCCTTCATTCGCGGACGCAAGTATGAAAAACTTCTCCTCACCATCGATCCCCAGGGAGCCGATGATGTCTCTCCGGAAGAGGTTTCGCTCCGCAACTATGACTCCAACAGGTATGGCATCTGGGCGGCGTTTCACCTCGCCTCCGAATATGCCTCCGGTACCGCCAGCAGCTCGGAGATACGCGATCCCATCGATATTCAGAGCCATGAGCTGAACGTACAATTTGAGAAGAGTGGATTCCTGCGTGGCAAGGCTCGCACCACCATCAATGCCAACCTCGACAACCTGCGCGTGCTTCCCTTGAGTCTCTTCTTCACCCTGCGCGTGCAGCAGGTCACCGACGCCGAGGGTAAGCCTCTTCCCTTTATTCAAGGTGATCGAACGGACGAAGATTCCCACTTCTGGGTCATCCTTCCCCAGCCCCTCAAAAAAGGTTCATCCGTTGTCATCAACACTACCTATGAAGGCAAGGACGCCGTTACCAACGAAGGCGATGGAAACTACTTTCCTGTCGCCCGCTCCGATTGGTATCCCAATAGCTCCTTCGGCGACTATGCCTCCTACGACATAACTCTCACGGTTCCCAAAAAACTGCAGGCCGTGGCTACGGGTAGTCTTGTCAGCCAGCGAGTCGAAGGAGAGCAGTCCATTTCCGTATGGAAGTCGGATATGCCGCAAACCGTCGCGGGCTTTAATCTCGGCGACTTCAAGGTCCAACAGGCGAAGGAAGAAAAGATTAACTACCTCGTCGAGGCCTGGGCCAACAAGAATCCACCGGATTTTGTTAAATCCCTGCAACATCAAACCCAGCCGCAGATGTCCCTGGGAGGAAACAAAACCGAGTCCGTGGCCTTGGGCAACATGAGCACCGTCAGCATGATGGACCACGCGCTCTCCGAAGCCAAGGTCGCCATGCTGCTCTACACCGACTACTTCGGCCCCCTGCCCTATAAGCGCATCGCCATGACCCAGCAGACGGCGTGCAACTTCGGCCAGTCATGGCCCACCCTTGTCTATCTACCCATCTGCTCCTTCTTCGACGACAGCGTGAAACACCAGCTTGGCCTTGGCGACTCCCGCGGCTACTGGCGCGTCGTCGGTCCTCACGAGGTTGCCCACCAGTGGTTCGGCCACCTCGTCGGCTTTAACTCTTACCGCGACCAGTGGATGAGCGAAGGCTTCTCCGACTTTGCCGCCTCCCTCTTTATTCAGGCCGTGTGGAATAAGCCCCAGGAGTACCTCAGCTTCTGGAAAGATGAACAGGACCTCATCGTGGAGCGCAATAAAGACGGCATCCGCGCTATCGATGTCGGCCCCCTCACCCAGGGCCGCCGCCTCGGCTATGGCGCCTACCGGCGGGTCGCCTACGCCAAGGGCGCCTTCATTCTGCAAATGATCCGCATGAGGATGTGGAAGCCCGATACGGGCGACACCGCCTTCCGTGGCTTTATGCACGACTTCATGCGCGACTACGGCAACCGCGCCGTTACCAC
>DASZRZ010000220.1:0-16161 GCA_035548935.1 Terriglobales bacterium | reverse complement strand
TCAGCGGCTTCTCATGCGGCGGCGAACGAGATGGAGATGCTCACCGTTCCGGAGGGCAAAACAATTATTGTGCGCTTGAACAGCTCCCTGGGCTCCAAGCTCAGCCAGCCCGGAGATACTTTCAGCGCCACCGTCGCCCAGCCTGTGACCGTGGATGGAAAAGTAGCAATTCCCCAGGGCGCGGCAGCCTCCGGCACGGTAACCGATGCCAAGCCGCTGGGCCGCTTCAAGGGAGGCGCCGTGCTCAGCGTTCGCCTCAATTCCGTTACCCTGGGCGGCAAGCCCTACGATTTGCGTACTTCTTCGGTCACGCGTATCGCCAAGGGTAAAGGGAAGCGCAGCGCGGTCGCCATTGGAGGCGGTGCAGGATTAGGCGCTCTGATTGGAGGACTCGCTGGAGGTGGTAAAGGCGCTGCCATCGGGGCGGGTGTCGGGGCCGGAGCAGGCACCGCCGGGGCTGCCTACACCGGGACCAACGATATCGTTCTGCCTGCGGAAAGCACCCTCTCCTTCCGCCTGGCTGAATCTTTTCACATCATGTAGCTGGCTAAAAGACGGCGCTACTGGTTCACAGGAATTTTGATGATCTTCTTCTGAATGGCGTAGGTGACCAGTTGCGCCTTGTTGTGGATGTCGAGCTTGCGCATCAGATTGAACTTGTGGGCCTCGACAGTCTTTACGCTCAGGCCCAGCATGACGGCGATCTCCTTCACCGAATTGCCCTCGGCAAGCATCTTCAACACCTCGCGCTCACGCGGCGTGAGGGTTGAAATGCGCGGACGCATCATCGCATCCCGCACCCGCGACCGGAAATCTTCCACCAGCTTTCCCAGAACCTGCGAACTCAGATACTTGCCGCCCTTGTAGACATCGCGCACGGCGGTGACCAGTTGCGGCGCGGGTGTATCTTTCAGCACGTATCCCGAGGCCCCCACCTCCAGGCACTGCACCAGGTAATCCTCATCTTCATACATGGTGAGGAAAAGAATCTTGGTCTCGATGCGATTCTTGCGAATCTGCCGGGCAGCCTCGAACGAGGACAATCCTGGCATCCCGATATCCATCAGCACCACGTCCGGGCGCAACTCTTCGGCTTTATGAACCGCGTCTCCCCCGTCGGGAGCTTCCCCTACCACCTCGAAGTCCGACTCGCTCTCCAGAAGTCTGCGTACTCCCTGACGGAAGAGAGTGTGGTCATCCACCAATAAACATCGAATTTTTGGCATCTTAATCCTGTCCTGTCTAAGTTGGATGCCATAAACACCAAGAGTGTCCCCACCCAAATGCGTGTGCTTGGATTTTTTTATTTGGCGTGGTTTTAGCCGGAAGTCTGAGGTCGTATCCTGTTACTTTTTAAGCCTCTTAATTCTATTTCGGAAAAATCAGCCCCGCAGATGGACTTCGAAATTCCGTTCAGGCGGTCTCGGTTCGCCGTGCAGCAACGCCAGCTTCGTGTTGCTTTGCTTTCTGGGTCCGTGCGGCCGGGGACCTTAATGCCTGAGGTCGTGCGGCCTGAGGCCGGGCAATCTGGGGCCGGGGAACTTTCGATCTGGGAGACGGGACCAGCCTACGGGCCACTACCCGCAGTGGACGGGTTTCGAGGAACTCGTCCGGTTTCCCCGTTTCTAATTTTTCCAAGTCTATCTTTTGCAAATCGATCTTCTGCAAATCCAGATTCTGCGCTTCCGGCTTCTGCACCTCTGGCGTCAGCGCATCTGGCTTTTGTACCTCTACGGCAGGCACGTCCACTTCAACCCTGGTTCCCTTGCCTTTCACCGACTTGACCCGCACAACTCCGCCGAGTGAGCCAACCCGCTCCCGCATTCCCGCCAGTCCAAAGCTCCGTCCAGTAAACACGGTCTTTGCCATCCCCTGTCCGTCATCTTCAATCAGCACATGCATGGCGCCGTTCTCCCTCGACATCTGCACAGTGGCGGTTCTGGCCTGCGCATGCTTCGCTACGTTATGGAGCGCCTCCTGCACGACCCGGTAGATTGCCGTTTCGGTCTCCGGGGCCAGCCGTCCTACCCCGTCCGCGATCAGCACCCGCACCCGGATTCCGGTGGTCTTGGTAAGATCTTTGGCTTCTTTGCGGATCGCCGCCACCAGCCCCAGCTCCTGCAAAACCAGGGGGGACAAGCGCGCAATAATCCGGCGGATTCCCTCAATGGTGCGATCCACCACGGCCAGCGTCTCATGAATCTTTCCCCGCGCCGTTTTTCCACTAAAGCTGCTCTCCAGCATCCCCAAGTATAAGCGGATCACCATCAGGGCCTGACCGGTTTCGTCATGGAGTTCGCGGCTGATTCGGGTCCGCTCTTCCTCCTGCACCCGCAGCAGGTGCCCGGAGAGCTCGGCAATCCGTATCTCGCGTTCGCGGACGGCCTCCGAACTCTGCGCGCGCTCAATGGCCAGCGCCGATCTTTCCGCAATCGCCCGCAGCAGCTCACGCTCCGCCGGAAGCCAGTTATAGGGCTGCGGAAAGCCAATGGTAAGCACTCCCGTGACCTGCTCCCGCACCTTCAGGGGAGCCCCCCACAACGCCTTCGCTTTATCTTGAAAAACCGCGTCGAGCACCGCATCTGGTCCTACGTCCTGCAAAATTGCATCTTCTCCTTGCCCGGCAATCTGGCCGGAAAAACCCTGTCCCAAGGCCACCGCTGGAATATCCCCGGGCTGGAGATTCAGTCCAAAGGCCGCGTGTGCCTTAAACTCATCCCGCTCGTCCCGCAGAAGAATCAGACCGATGCTGGCCCCAAAGGTTTCCGCCGTGACCCGCAGCACCTGCTCAAGCAGGGTCGTAAGATTGGGCGCATTCAACTCGGCATCCAGCACCGCCAGCAGAGCTGCCGACTGCTTTTTCTGTATGTCGAAATAGGCGCCGGAAACAGTAACGAAGGCCGCTGAAGAAAAGGTCTCAATCGCGGCACATGCCTCGGCCTCCCACTCATGGAAGACCTTCCCCAACAGCGGCTCACAAAAGCTCTGATAAATCTCGAGAGAACGGGCCACCGCCCGCGTATCCACGTTCAGCTTGCCCAGCCGAGCTCCGTAATAATGCAAATTTTCCGTGTAGACCTGGAAATCGGACTGGCAGAACACCGCGAATCCCGTGCCCAGATTCAGACGCTCCAGAGCCGCCATGGCCCGCCCATCCAGATGCAGCTCCTCGAACATTGCCGCCCGCCACGCGGCAGTAATCTCCGGGAAATAAGGCTTCAACTCGCGCGCAATCTGGACGATGCGCGCACGTGCCTTTTCCTTCAGAGGTAGTATTCGGGACAAGAAGAGCTCCTGAAGGTATTAGACGCAGGCGGCGCGGGTGGAGCCGTTTACTTTTTAATAACTTCTAAACGGCAGGTTTAATTACATTTTAGATACTTTAATCAGGAAAGCAACTCCGATTGCCAGCTTTTTACCCTTCTGCCATTATCCGGGGCCTATATTCACGGCCTGGAAACGGACGGCATGGGTGTAGGAAGGTCGTACGCATTTTGAAATTGATGGTCAGTCAAGTGACTGGCAGGGACCTCTTAAAACCGGTGAACACGGTCATTCTCGACAGCCGCCCGGCAAAGGGAAGTACTGCACATAGACGGTCAAGTTGTGCGCCAGCAAATATATTCATGGGCACACTAGAACGAATGACAATATCGCCTGGGAGCATCTTCTTGACTTCTTGCGTTGGTAAGCGTGTGTAGCGAATGGTTCCGTCTGCGAAGGAGCCGTGAATATCGCCCTTTAACCAATTGACAATATTTACATTGAAGAAGCTCAGGAAGAACCAGCCGCCCGGTTTCAACGCCGCAAACGCGTTTGCTAGAATTTTTTCCCGCGCTTGAGCGCTGGAAAGGTGCTGAAGAAAGTCAGCCATCATCAAACCAGACACACTCTCGCGCGCAAATTGTAATTTCGTAAGATCGGCCTGTACGAAAACTGCATTGCCTGCGATCTGGTCACAGGTTTGTTTGTTAATCGCAAGGCTTTTGGCGGAGAAGTCCACGGCAACACAATCGAAGCCGGCTTCCAAAAGAATTTTCGTCGTTGGCCCGGGGCCGCAGCCCAGGTCTAACACCAGGCCTGGCGGATTTTGCTTTTGGATGAATCTACTGATTCTGCTTATTTGCGTGGGGAATTTAGAGTGCCGCAGATACCCATGGGCTTGAGCGTCACGCCTTGCCATTTCTGACGTGGGGTTTGCGGATAATGCTGGGTCATACACTACAAAGCCGTCCTTAATAAGACTGCCGCCAGTACGGCTGCAACAAGTTCGAATCCCGCTGCATTGAAGTGCAGCGGATTTGAGCAGGCCGGACAAAGAAGCACGTCGTAATGCGGTTCGGAGGTATGGGTATTCATTTCAGTGAATGCGGCACGGTCACGCTGCTACTTCTATGATCCGCGCTTCAAAACTGCCGCTTCCTCAATATGCGCCGCCAGATCGTTCATTTCCCAAATGCGATCGGTTAGCGCCCGCCGGTTTCAAACTGTACCACTACCTGTACGAACCGCGGCCTGACACCTCAGGTCCATGGCTGCTACAATCCTGAGTTCTCATGCTACGTTTCTACACAGCGGGGGAGTCCCATGGCGAGGCGCTGGTTGCCAGCATCTCCGGCCTGCCGGCTGGCCTCCCTGTCGACCAGGCGTTTATCGACCGTGAGCTATGGCGGCGGCAGCAGGGCTATGGCCGCGGCGGACGCATGAAAATCGAAACCGACCGCGCCCACTTCGTCTCGGGCGTGCGGGACGGCAAAACCATTGGGTCACCCATCGCCCTTCTGCTTGAAAACAAAGACTGGAAGAACTGGGTGGAGGCACTGCCCGTGGGTGCCGGAGATCCGGAAAAATACCGCCGGGTCGCCTCCCCGCGTCCGGGCCATGCCGACCTGGCTGGCGCGTTGAAGTACAACTTTACCGAAGCCCGCTACGTTCTCGAGCGCGCCTCCGCGCGGGAAACCACCTCCCGGGTTGCGCTCGGAGCCCTTGCCAAGCTCTTCCTGCGAGAGCTGGGGATCGAAGTCCTCAGCCACGTAGTTGCCTTAGGCGCGGTTGCCGTCGATTCCTCGCAAATCACCTGGGAACAAATTCAACAGGTCTGTGCCCGCGAAGAGGTTCTGCTCTCTGCTGTTGACCCTGATGCCGAACAGCAGATGAAGGCCGAGGTAGACAAGGTCCTGCGCACGGGCGATACGCTGGGAGGAATCTTCGAAGTCCGGGCCCATGGCGTGCCCCCCGGTCTTGGCACCTATGCCAACTGGGACGAGCGTCTCGATGCCCAGCTCGCCGCCGCAGTCATGTCGATGCAGGCAGTAAAAGCTGTGGAGATCGGCTTCGGCGTCGTCGGCGCTGTCTCTCCCGGCTCGGCCGTGCAGGATGAGATTGGATACGGCGCAGGCCAGGACAAGGGCGCAGGCCAAGATAAGGGAAAACAAGAGTCCGATGGCCGGTTCACTGAATTTACGCGGCCAACCAACCGGGCGGGCGGAATCGAGGGCGGAATCTCCAACGGAGAGGAGATTATCGTGCGCGGATATCTCAAGCCCATCTCGACCCTGAGGCGGCCCCTGGGCTCGGTTGACTTTGAAACCCGCGAACCCATGAAAGCCGCCTACGAGCGCTCCGATGTATGCGTGGTTCCGGCGGCGGGCGTGGTTGGCGAGGCCATGGTGGCGCTCACCATCGCGCGCTCCGCGCTGGAAAAGTTCGGCGGCGATTCCATGCTTGAGGTGCGCCGCAACTTCGATGGATACCGCGAGCAGTTGCGAAACTTCTGAACCACGGGCCCGGGGCCTCGCGGTCCTGCCCACAGCCAGGCAAACAAATTTTCAGGATGATTTATCCCATTGTTAATTACGGCGACCCGGTGCTGGAGAAACCAGCGCAACCAGTCACCTCGTTCGACGCCGAACTCAAGCAGCTCATCGAGGACATGTTCGAGTCCATGTATGCCGCGCACGGCGTCGGACTGGCCGCCCCGCAAATCGGCATCTCCAAAAGAATCGCTGTCATCGACGTCACCTTCAAGGAAGACCCGGGCGCCCGGCTGGTGCTGGTGAATCCTGAAATTATTAAAGTCGAAGGCCGCCAGACGCAGAGCGAAGGATGCCTTAGCATTCCGGACTTCCGCGAAAATGTGACCCGCCCGAAGCGTGTGACCGTCCGCGCACAGGATGCGAACGGCAAATGGTACGAAAAAACCGGCGAGGAGCTGCTGGCCCGGGCTTTCATGCACGAAACCGACCACCTCAATGGGAAGCTGTATATCCAGCACATCAGCGCCCTCAAGCGCGACCTGATGAAACGCAAGATTCGCAAGCTCCAGAAAGCCGGCGAGTGGTAAAAAGTCTGTACCAGGCAGCTCTTCCGTGATACTTCCCCGCTGCTAAGATAGACCTTCCATGAACATCGTCTTCTGCGGCACCCCGGCCTTCGCGGTCCCTGCGCTGCAGGCTCTGCTCGATTCAGGGGACATCACGGTCAAACTGGTGGTCGCTCAACCCGACCGGCGCAGCGGACGCGGCCTGGAAGTGGCCACCGCCCCGGTGAAGCAGTTAGCCCTTCACCGCCATCTTCCACTCGCCCAGCCGGAGAAGATCAAACTCAATCCCGAGTTCCAGGCGCAGCTTGAGGACATCCGTCCCGATGCCATTGTGGTTGTGGCCTACGGACGCATCATTCCGGCATGGATGCTTGCTCTGCCGCCGCTCGGCAACATCAATCTGCACGCGTCACTGCTTCCCAGGTACCGGGGGGCCGCGCCCATCCAGTGGGCGGTGGCGCAGGGCGAAACCGTTACTGGCGTGACCACCATGCGCATCGACGCGGGACTCGATACGGGAGACATTCTTTTACAGCGCGAGCTTCCTATCGCCTCGTTTGACACGACGGAAACCTTATCGCCCCGCCTCGCCGCCCTCGGAGCCCCGCTCATCGTAGAAACCCTGCGCGGGCTGGCGAATCACCAGATCAAGCCCCGCCCGCAAGATAACCATCAGGCAACGCTCGCGCCGCTTCTTGCCCGCGCCGATGGACAGATCGACTGGCATAGATCGTCTCACGATATATATAACCGGATGCGCGGCTTCCAGCCCTGGCCCGGGGTCTTCTCCAGCTTTCGCGGGAAAAAGCTCACCGTGCTCGACTCCGGCGCGGTCGAGGATACGGGAACACTGGCGAGCACGGGCAGCGATGCAACCGCCGGAGTCCCCGGAACCATTGTGACCCTCCAGGAGCGGCTGGTGGTGATTTGTGGCCACCGCACCGCACTGGAACTTTTCAGGGTGCAGCCCGAGGGCAAGCGGGAGATGAGCGCAGCCGACCTCATCCATGGGTACCGGCCGCAAACCGGAGAAACATTCGGCTCCTGAATCTGGACAAACCCACCGGCCAGGCATGGATCACCGCACTCGAGGATTGCCTGCGCTTTACAATGCAGGGCATATGCGAAAGCAGTTCCAGTGGCAGGTGGGAAGGCGCTCGGTGGAACTGGGACGCCGCATGCTCGTGATGGGGATTGTAAACGTCACTCCGGACTCTTTTTTTGACGGCGGCGTTCACGCCGAACCTGCCCGGGCCGTGGATCATGCCCTGCGATTGCTGGATGAGGGCGCGGACATTGTGGATGTTGGGGGAGAATCGACGCGTCCGGGCGCAAGGGTAAGGCCAGAAGCGGAAGGTTGGAATCGTCTCAATCCAGAGAGTGCACCCGCCGTCGTCGGATTAGAAGTCGGACTAGAAGAAGAACTCCGGCGGGTAACCCCGGTGATTGCCGGGATCAAGCGGCTCCGGCCCGATGCGCTGGTTTCGGTTGATACCTACAAGGCGGCGGTAGCCCGCGCCGCGCTGGATGCGGGAGCGGAGATCGTAAATGACGTAAGCGGACTCGGCTGGGACACGACAATGCCGGCGGCGCTAGCTGAGTCCGGCTGCGGAGTTGTGCTGATGCACATGCGGGGACGTCCGGAGGAGTGGCAAAGCCTGCCTCCCGTGGGCGACGTGATCCGGCTGGTATACACAGAGCTGGAGCAATGCGCGAGGCGGGCGGTTGCGGCGGGGATCGGGCGGGCACGCCTGGTGCTCGATCCGGGATTCGGGTTTGGAAAAAGCTACGAAGAAAACTATCCGCTGCTGGCGCGGTTCGAGGAGTTCGAGCGGTTGGGGTATCCGTTGCTGGCGGGCACATCGAGAAAATCATTCGTCGGCAAGGCGGTCCGGCGTGGAACGGGCGTGGCCCCTGTGGAAGAGCGGCTGATGGGAAGCGTTGCCGCGGCAGTCATGGCCATGATGAAGGGCGCGCAGATCGTCCGCGTGCACGATGTTCGCGCGACGGTGGAGGCGGCGGCGGTGGTGGACGAGGTAATGGGGACCGGATGATTGCGTTTGAAGATTGGACCTGCGGCGCGCGTCTGCTAGGATGCCTGCTGGACTGTTGAGGCTGGCGGGGCTATTCCTCTCGCAAAGGGGACGGCGGTTTGGGCTTCGGTTCGTCTTTACATCATTCCAGCACGGCAGTTAGACTTAATAGTTTGTTCCTTAGAGGAGGCCGGATCCTGATGGCATCCGTTGAAGATAAAGTAAAAGAAATCATTGTTGAGCAGCTCGGCGTAGATGAAGGGGAAGTTACTTCCAATGCGTCGTTTGTGGACGACCTTGGCGCCGATTCACTGGACACCGTGGAACTCGTCATGGCGTTCGAAGAAGCCTTCGACCTTGAGATTCCGGACGAAGACGCGGAAAAGATCCGCACAGTTCAGGATGCGGTGGACTACATCGGCAAGCACGCCAAAGCCGCAAAACAGTAGCTACCGGCATTGGATTCCGGAGCCGCATTCCTACCCGGCGAGGTGGGGGCGGCTCCGGGGCTTGCCTTCCGTCCATTTCCATCTTGCTATGCCGGGGGAAGTGGCCGCGAGGACTAAGTTGCACGGCTGCTCTCATCTCAGCCGGGGACAATGTTGGAGCTCCTGTGAGTCTCGAGTGCCCTGGTCTCTAGTTCTCAAAGATCGGTACGAGGAATGAACGTGTCGCGTCGGGTTGTGATTACAGGCATTGGCCTTGTCTGCGGCGTGGGAAACACCACGGAAGAGGTCTGGAAGAACCTGCTGGCGGGCAAAAGCGGAGTGGGCAAAATCACCCATTTCGACGCCACGCAGTTCGCCTCGCAGATCGCGGCCGAGGTGCGCAACTTCAACCCCGCCGATTTCGTGGAGAAAAAAGAAGTAAAGAAGATGGGCCGCTTCATCCATCTGGCCATGGCCGCCGCTCAGGAGGCAATGCAGATGGCCGGGATTGAGGTAACCCCCGAGTTGTCGACGCGCGTGGGCGTGCACATCGGCAGCGGCATCGGCGGATTCGACGTGATCGAGCGCGAGCACATCGAACTGTTGAAGGGCGGCCCGCGAAAAATATCTCCTTTTTTCATTCCTGCATCGATTGTGAACCTGGCGGCGGGCCATGTAAGCATCCGCTGGCAGGCGAAGGGGCCGAACGAGGCGACCTGCACGGCGTGCACGTCGAGCGCGCACTCCATCGGGGATGCGTTCAAGATCATTCAGCGTTGCGATGCGGATGCAATGATTGCAGGCGGAACCGAAGCTGCCATTACTCCGATGGGGGTGGGCGGCTTTGCGGCGATGCGCGCTCTTTCCACGCGCAACGATGAGCCGGAGCGGGCCAGCCGCCCATGGGATAAGGATCGCGATGGGTTCGTGATTGGCGAGGGCGCGGGAATCCTCTTCCTGGAAGAGCTGGAGTTTGCGCGGCGGCGCGGTGCGAAGATTCTTGCCGAACTGGTTGGTTACGGCATGAGCGCCGATGCCAATCACATTACGCAGCCTGCGCCGGGAGGCGAAGGCGGCTTCCGGGTAATGGTCAACGCGCTGAACGACGCCAAACTTCTTCCCGAGCAGATCGGCTACATCAATGCCCATGGAACTTCCACCGATATGGGCGACCGGCTGGAGACCACGGCGATCAAACGCGCCTTTGGCCCGCACGCCAGCAAGCTTTCGGTTAGCTCCACCAAGTCCATGACCGGCCACCTTCTGGGCGGCGCGGGCGGACTGGAGGCCGGCGTGACCGTGCTCGCGCTGCGCGACCAGGTGCTGCCACCCACCATCAACCTGGAGAATCCCGATGCCGAGTGCGATCTGGATTACGTGCCGAACCAGGCAAGAGAAAAGAAGCTGGATTTTGCTCTGTCGAACTCCTTCGGGTTTGGCGGCACGAACGGTTCCCTGATCTTCCGCCGCTGGGCGGAGTAGGATCGCCGCAGGTTTCGTTTTGGTTTCCCCAGGTATTTGGTTTCCCCATGTACAGGTATTTGGTTTCCCCAGGTAGAAGAACAGCTCTGAAGGTGAACAGCCCTGGAGATGAATAACCCCAACCCAATCGCCTTTCGCGGAAGGCCCCTGCCGGCCTTGCTGCTGGCTTTGGGCATGATTGCCGGTGCGTGGATTCTGGGAGCGCAGATCAAGGCGACGCGCCTAGGCGACCGCTACGTGACCGTAAAAGGCCTGGTGGAACGGACAGTGAAGGCCGATCTCGCCATCTGGTCTCTCAGCTACAAGGAAGCTGGCGACGATCTGGCCCTGGTGTATGCCAGAACGGAATCCGACAGAAGCGCCATTCTGAAGTTTCTTGAGGAGCAGGGCATCCAGTCGAAAGAGATCGAACTGGGAGTGGTCCGCGTGGTGGATACGCAGGCCAACGAGTACGGAGGCCAGCGCGCCGCTCACCGCTATATTGTGGAGCAGCAGATCACGGTGCGAACCCCGCGCGTCGACGCGGTGGCGTCCGCGGCGCAAAAGACCGCGCAACTCTTGCAAAAAGGCATTGTGTTGAACAGCAATCCCGGGCAGGGATTGAGCTATCAGTTCACGGGATTGAACTCCATCAAGCCCGACATGATTACGGAAGCCACCCGGAACGCACGGGCTGCCGCCGACCGCTTCGCGCTCGATTCAGGCAGCAAGGTGGGAAGCATTCGGCAGGCAAATCAGGGAGTGTTTTCCATACTCGCAGCCGACCGGGGCAGCGATACGGCAGAAGGCGCTTATGGCAACTCGGGTGAAGGCAGCAGCCTGATGAAAACCATCCGGGTTGTAACCTCGGTGCAGTACTACCTAGATCAGTAGTACCGCCGGTCTATCCCCCGCACAAAAACTAACGATCCACCTCGGGTGGCAAAGGCTTAGGAGTCTCTCTGCGCTGCCTAAGTTATAGCTGGCGGGCCTAGCGCTGACTGGAGACGCGGGGGGTATCAAATTGCTGGATAACCTCGCGGATGGTGTTGGCCGAGTAAACGATGCCGAGGCCGATGCGCTCATAGGAGCGGAGCGGCGCGTCGAAGATCGGAATCGATCCCGCTACGATGCCGACGATGTAGGGCTGCCATTCCGTGTCTTTATCTGACCCCCCTGAAGTTCCGCCCGAAACTCCACTCAAAGCTCCCTTTGAAGCCCCGCTTTTCGAAGCTCCCTTGGGAGCCGCTTTCGCTGTCCCCGGGGATTTGCGCGGCTGGCTCTCCGGTCCGGCAATCACCAGGCTTCCGCTGGAGCCGGGATAGACGTTGGAGTCGATGAGGAAACCATCGATGTGCTTGGGCAGGCCGGTGGTCTGGCGGAGTTCGTCGTTGAAGGTATATCCGTCCTCGGGGTCGGTGGAGATAACACCCATGCGCAGCACTGGCGAAACATTCCTGGGGTCGTAGAGCGCGGCGGGAAAGCCGAGCACATAGACCGAACTTCCCATGCCGATTTTCGCGGAGCGCAACTGGTCCATGGAAAGCAGCATGGAGGTATCGAGGCGTTTGCCGGTGGTGATGGCATCGATCAGCAGCTGGAACTTGGAGCCGAATGCGGTGGTGGCAATGTTGATGGCGGCAACGTCGGTTTCGGGATTGGGATGCATCCGCACGGAGGGCAGATACTTGCCGTCGGCTCCGGTGACCGGAACGCTGACGTCTTCCACGCGGGAGGCTCCATCGGTATCCCTGACCACAACCCGCACCTTGATCTCCCTCTGCTTCCCTTCTGGCGGAAGGATGTGCTTGTTGGTGACGAGAAAGATCTGGCCGTGGGTTAATTTCAGTCCCTGGAACATGAGGAAACCCGTGGCATGCGAGACCATGGGACCGCCATTGCTGCGCCGGGACTGATGAGCATCGGAGGGATCCACCTCGGAGGTGATCATGACGGTGCTGTGCATGATGGCCATATCGACCAACTGTGCGCGCAGAGGCGGGCTAAAAATCAGCCCCGCGGCGGCGAGCAAAAATCCAAACAGCACTTGCGAGCGCATTCCACTCTCCTGATCCAGCACACTATTTTCTATCTTGGCGTGTGGCAGCGCACATTACCACCCGCGTTTGCTTGCGGAGATTCCGAAAGTAACTTGAAGGCGGTTAATTCACGTCTGCCGTGATGGAGTTAAGCGCCTTGCCTCCGCTGGAAGGCGTTGAGAATCCCGCGGGCTCGCTAAAGGAAACAATGGTCTCTCCCTTGCCGACGGGATGGAAGGCAACGGTGGTATTGCTGCTGCCGCCCGTGAAGCCCGCCGGGCTG
The DNA here is from genome assembly GCA_035548935.1 of Terriglobales bacterium. Taxonomy (GTDB): domain Bacteria; phylum Acidobacteriota; class Terriglobia; order Terriglobales; family Acidobacteriaceae; genus DASZRZ01. Next base: position 3,595 of record DASZRZ010000220.1, on the reverse strand, counting down.
CCAATCAGGGTGGCGACAGAGGGATTGCTACTGGGGACATCAATGGAGAGCGCCAAGCCTCCACGAAGGTCCTGAGCACGTTCCGGCAGCAAGGTGGCATCGTTGATCTGCCAGGTCTCAATGGTGAGAGGAATGTCCCCGAATGAGGTCAGGGTTCCGAAGGCCTGTCCCAGGCCATTAGGACCGCGCAGCACGAGCCCGGAGGGCTTGAGTGTGAGGTTGACGGATGAGGACTGCCATCCGACGGCTTCCGCCGCGATGACGGCTGAGCCGGAGGAAGCCGTGGATTGCACAAAGTAGGAGGGGAATGAGCCACCGCCGGTGGAGCCCTGGGGCACATTCACGACAATGCTGGTGCTACCCACTCCCGTGGGCGTGGTTGAGAGCAGGACCCCGCTTCCGCTGCTTACACGGATGGTGATATCAAGGCCGCCGCTTTGCGCGGGCGCCGAGAGCGTTCCCCCTCCAAGGACTTGCAGGTCTTTTCCAATCGTGGTCGCGGGCAGAGCAATGGTGATCTGCGGCTGCGTGACCGAGATCGTGAGACTGGCTCCCGCATTGGGAGTGGTGAAGCCAGCAACACTGGGTGTGCCCAGGCTGATGGGAGCGTTGCCCTGAGCCAGCGGACTGAATGCCACCAGGTTGTTGTTCACGAGATCGCCAGGACCGAAGTTTGCATTGGCGCTAACGACACTGCCAGCTGCGCTATTGCCATTGTTTACCGGGACGGTGACGGAGAGCCCACCGCGAATCTGTCCGGTGTTCAGCACGTTGAGAGTGGTGCTCAGCTGTACCGGCGTGATCTTGAGTTCGGTGGACCGCGAGATGGTGCTGGTGGAGAAGCTCTGTCCCGCGTTTCCAGAAGGACCTGAGATTACGAAGCCGGAGGCGGTAACCGAAACCGGCGCCGTTCCGGTCTGATACTTGGTGGCGGTGGCGGTGATTTGGGCGCTGCTGCCCGCGGTCCCCACAGCCTGCACAAAGAATAACGGCAGGAACGACTGACCCACAGGCACGTTAAGAACAATGCTGGTTGCGCCTGCATCCGTGGGACTTGCCGAAAGCTTTACGACACTTGGATTGCTGCTCGTGATGGTAACGGCGAGTCCACCGGACGGAGCGGCAGCGTCGAGAATGCCGGCGCCCTCAACCTGAAGATTTGCGCCGACGTTGGTCTGGTTCAGCGTGATCTTGGGGAGCACCACGGTGGCGGTGAGCTGCGAGCCGCCGGTGGGCACATTGAAGCCCGGAGGCATGGTTAGCTTGAGCAGCGTGGAGCCGGTGCCAGCAGCAGTGAAGTGGACTGCGCTGGAGGTGCTTCCACCGCCGAAGGCGGCAGGACTGTCTGTAATATCTCCAACGCTGGAGTTCTGACTGGTAACGGCGACGCTGGTTGAGAATCCTCCGCGAATGCGCGTTGAGACCCCCGCCACGACGTTACTGGCGCTGTCGAGCAGGGCGGGGATGACGTTCAAAGTCACGTCCTGGGCGGCAGAGTTAGCGGTAAAGTCCGCACCCTGACCCTGGGGGCTCAGGAGCACAAAACCGGCACGCGACAAGCTTACCGTGGCAGTTGAGGACGCGTACCCGGGAGCGGACAAATTCAGCAGCACGGAGCCGGAAGAGGCAAGGCCCTGAACCCAGAAGCCGGGGAAGATCGTCGTATTCCCCGCCCTGATGGTCATGGTGATGCTGGAAGATCCGGCGCCGACACCGCTCGAATCAGTGAGGGCATTGAGCAGAAGGACACGCGTGGGATCGGCGCTGGTGATCGTGACTGGAACATCCGACGAGGGCACCGAGGTGATCGAGGCCGTGGCCAGCACCTGCAGATTGGAGCCCACAGTTACCGATTGCATGCTGACCTGGGCGGTTCCGGATCCAGTGCCTTGCAGCGTAACCGTATGGGGGCTGCCGGTGGCATTGTCCGTGATGGTTAATGACGCCGTGCGTGCGCCAACCTGCTTGGGTGTGAAGGTAACGTTAATGGTGGTATTGCCGCCGGCAGTGACCGTGATGGGACGGGCGGCGGCGGTAAAGGCAAAGTCCGCGGTATTGGCTCCGGTCAGGGCAATGTTGGAGATCACAAGATCGGTGTTACCCGAGTTGCTGACCGTCACCTGCGTGGGATTGCTGGTGGTGTTCACCGCCAGACTGCCGAAGTCGAGTGCTGTGGGATTGACCAGCACAGCAGGCCCGATTCCGGTTCCGCTGAGTGCCACGACATTCGGGCTGCCGGGGGCGTTGGTTCCCACGTTCAGGCTGGCCGAGCGCAGTCCTGCGGTCGTGGGAGTAAAGGTAACGCTCACAAGAGTGCTGCCACCGGGATTAATCGTGAGGGGCAGGCCAGCGGAGGTGACTGCAAACTCCGCTGCGTTAGCTCCGGAGATCGACAGGCTGGAGATGATCAAATCTCCATTGCCCGTGTTGCCAATGGAAACCGTGCTCGCGGGACTGGTGGTATTCAGGTTGCGATTGGCAAAGGTCACGCTCAAAGGATTAATCGAGATGACCGGGCCGCGACCGGTTCCGGAGAGCGGTATCGAGTTTGGACTGCCGATGGCGTTGTGCGTGATCGACAGGCTGGCGGCGCGCGCCCCCGTAGCCTTGGGAGTAAACGCGATCTGAATGTCCGCGGAGGCTCCGGGGGCAATGCTGATCGGAAGCGGCGGCGAGGTGATGGAGAAGTCGCCCGCGTTCAACCCGGTGATGCTAAGGCCGGAGATGATGAGGCTGCCCGTGCCGGTGTTGCTGGCGGTCACCACCGAAGCAGGGCTGGTGGTATTCACGTCCTGAATATTGAATGCGATGCTGGGCACGCTCAGGTTGATGACCGGCTGCGTGCCGTTCCCTGAAAGGCTGATGGAGCTCGGGCTGCCCGGCGCGTTGTGCGTCAGGATCAAGGCTGAGCTGCGGGGTCCGGTGGCCTTGGGATTGAAGATGACGTTGATAACAAGCGTGCTGCTGGGCTCAACGGTGATCGGCAACGTTCCCGAGGTAACCGTGAAATCCGCGGCATTGCCGCCGGAGATGGCAAGAGCCGAGATTATCAGCGGCCCGCTTCCGGGATTGGTGACCACCACGGGCTTGGCGGCGCTGGAATTATTCAGCGCCTGATCGCCAAAGGCCAGGGTGGTGACGTTCAAGTTAATCGCTGGCTGCGTTCCATTGCCAGAGAGGTTGACCGTGTGCGGCGAGCCTCCGGCATTATCGGTAATGTTCAGCACGGCAGCACGCTGGCCCTGGGCCGAGGGCGTGAAGGTTACGTTGATCCCGCGCGATTGGCCCGGCGGAACCGTGATGGGAAGAGTAACCCCACTCAAAGCAAATTCAGACGCATTGGCTCCGGAGAAGCTCAGGGCGGAAATAATCAGGTCCGCAGTTCCAGTGTTGTTCGCCGTCAGGACCACGGAATTGCTGGCAATACCGACGTTCTGATTGCCAAATGTGAGCGGCGACGGGAACAGATTGATTCCCGGAGCGGTGGCCGTGCCCAGCAGCGTGATGGTATGCGGGCCTCCGGGGGCATTGTCGCTGATACTCAGGTTCGCCGAGCGCGACCCTGTGCTCGTAGGCGTAAAGCTTACCTGCAAGG
>DASZRZ010000219.1:0-1763 GCA_035548935.1 Terriglobales bacterium | reverse complement strand
AATACAGGCAATGAAAGTGCGCGTGGTTTCCGTGGTTGCGATGCTGGCGCTGGCGCTCTGCCTTGCGTTGGCGGCGCAGAAGCGCACAGGTGCGCCCATGGTGCAGATTGCCGGGCAGAAAGTGGATATCCAGCCGCCCGTGGTGCCCAAACTGTTGCAGCGCTGCGAGAACTGGGCGGTTGCGGCAGACCTGGAGGCGTTGCTGGCGGCCCAGCAGGTGCCGCTTCCGCAACGCTACTGGGTGGTGAAGGGCGATATGGGCGAGGTGTGCCGCGATAATCCCATCGACTTCGTAAAACTGCGAAAGATGGTGGAGGGCGAATACGTGCTGGAAAGCGGGGCGAAGGTGCGCCTGGCGCTGCTGGCGACCGAGGGCGCGCCCACGGTCCCCGACGCGGTGATTGCCGAGTTAAAGCGGGAGCATCCGGCGATTCTGTTCTGGAAGAACCGGGCGTATCTGCTGTTGGGCGTGACGTATGACGAGTACGTGTATCCGAACGGGCAGAGGATGTTCGAGATTCGCGAGATGCGACTGCGCGATCCGTATCTGAGCGCGGCGGCCCAGCCGGTTACGTTTGTGAAGGGGCGCGACGATGCGGCAGAGATTGGCGGGATTGTGCAGGTGAAGGTGGAAAAGATTGAGGCGATGCCGTGGCAGCGGTGAGCTATTTTCCGATGCAAAAGGTGCTGAAAATCAGGTTGAGGATGTCGTCGGCGGTGGTGGCTCCGGTGATCTCGTCGAGGGGGCGCAGGGCGCCGTAGAGGTCGAGCAGGAGCATTTCGTGAGGGGTGTGGTGGTGGACGGCGGCGCGCGCGGCGTCGAGGCCATGGAGCGAGTCGCGGACGAGCCGCTCCTGGCGGACATTGGTGAGGAATCCGAACTCCTGCTGCGGGGCGCGGTCTCCGGTGACGCGGCGCAGGATTTCCTCGCGGAGTTCGGGAATGCCGTTACCGGTAAGCGCCGAGGTTTTGATGCGGGGCAGTCCGCTGGGGCCGGAGTCAGCCGGGTGGGAGCTTACAAGGTCCCATTTATTTTCGACCAGGATTGCTGGACGTTCTCCGATGGCGGAGAGAAGCTCCCGGTCTTCATCGGCGGTACTTCCGCCGTGTGATGACGAGGCATCAAGCACGAGGAGCACGAGGTCGGCGTCGTTGAGGGCTTCCATGGATTTGCGGATTCCGATTGCCTCGGCCTCGGCGTCGGGTAGGCTGCGGATTCCGGCGGTGTCGATAAGGCGGACGGGAATGCCGCCGAGAGCGACGGTCTCGCTGACAAGATCGCGGGTGGTGCCGGGCGTGGCGGTGACGATGGCGCGCTCGCGTTCGACAAGGCGGTTGAAGAGGCTGGATTTGCCGACGTTAGGGCGTCCGACGATGGCGAGGGTAAGTCCCTGATGAACGAGTTTTCCGTAAGCAAAAGAGGCCAGCAGGGAGCGGAGCGGTAGCTCGACTTCGGCGATGCGCTCGAGAATGCGGGCGGGCGGGAGGATGGAGACGTCGTCTTCGGCGAAGTCAACGCCGGCTTCGAGCACGGCGATCAGCTCGACGAGAGCTTGCTTAATGGGCAGGAGTTGATGGGAGAGCGCGCCTCCCAGCTGGCGGGAGGCGACCTGTGCCTGATAGAGGGTCTGGGAGTCGATAAGGTCGCGAACGGCCTCGGCCTGGGTGAGATCGAGGCGTCCGTTGAGGAAGGCGCGCATGGTGAATTCTCCCGGTTCGGCAAGGCGCGCTCCGGCATCTAAGGCTAATTCGACGAGATGGCG
>DASZRZ010000218.1:0-2377 GCA_035548935.1 Terriglobales bacterium | reverse complement strand
CGTTCGGTTCCACGCTTGGTGCGGGTAAAGACAAGGCAGCGTCCTCTTTCTTTGGAGAGCAGGCGCTGCAAAACATCCTGTTTGGTCTGAGCCGTAACTTCGAAGGCCTGGACTTTTACGTTTTCCGCGGGCTTGAGTGTGGACCCCAGAGCAACCCGGACCGGGTTGATCATGTAGTCGTTCACCAGGTGCGCGACGGAAGCTTCAAGCGTGGCGGAAAAACAGAGGGTCTGGCGTTTTTTCGGGAGCGCGGAAACAATGCGCCGTATGGCCGGAAGGAAGCCCATGTCGAGCATGCGGTCGGCTTCGTCCAGCACCAGTATCTGCACGGCGCGAAGATCGACAAGGCGACGGCCAAGGAAATCCTCAAGGCGTCCGGGCGTTGCCACAACGACACTGGCGCCGCTCCGCAGAGCCTTCAATTGAGCCGCTTCCGACATGCCGCCTACCACCAGCACGGCTGCCTGCTGCTTTTTGTTTCGAAGGGCGTTGTGCTGCTCCACCACCTGCATTGCCAGCTCCCGTGTGGGAACCAGAATCAGGACCGCAACACCGGGGACATTGTGATTCGCCAGGCGCTCCAGGGCCGGAATCAGGAAGGCGAGGGTCTTTCCGGTTCCTGTCTGAGCAGTGGCCAGAACGTCTTTGCCTTCAAGGGCGTGCGGAATAGCCGCTGCCTGAACCGGTGTGGGTATGGAAAAACCAGCTGCGGCAATCCGCTCCAGCATCGCGGGAGAGATTGGCAGCTCTGAAAACTTCGTCATTTAAAATCTTGCTTTCTGTCTGGCAGATAGATCACTGCCCGCACCCGGTTCGCCGGGGATATAGGCTCTTGGCTTCGGCCAGTCTTTGTTTGTAATTACGCTTGAAGACAGACGGAGGAGATATAAGGCGGGAGTCCCAGTGATACTTTGCCAAAAGGTAGGATTCACACCACACGCAACATCAGCATTAAGCGCAAACTCAGTGTAGCACAAAAACCGGGGCATTGCCCCGCGAGGGCAACTCAAGGGTAACCTGGTTGTTCAACGGCAGGGGTGGGCTTCCGTAACCGGATGCGCGGAGGAGGTTCCCCCGGGGTTCGAGACAGGCCGCTTATAAGGAGGCGTATGACGAAAGAAAAGATCACAGTTTATGAAAAGCCAACCTGCACCAAGTGCCGCGAGGTAAGGAAGGTGCTGACGGAGAAGGGAGTTGAATTTGAAGCCATCAACTACTTCGAACAGCCTCTCACACCGGAATCGCTGGGCCGCCTGCTGAGCCTCGCGGGGCTGAAACCGCTCGATGCAATGCGCAAAAACGAGCCTGCCTATCGGGAGCTGGTGGCGGGGAAGCAGTGGAAAGACGAAGAACTCGTGCGGCTCATGGCCAGCCACCCCGAGCTGATCCAGAGGCCCATTGTGGTCCGGGGAAAGCGGGCGGTGATCGCGCGCCCGGTGGAGAAATTGGACGAACTCGAACTCTGACGCCCGCTGGATCGAAACTCCATTTACAATACAGGTCTGACGCCCCGCCTGCGATCTTGCTTGAGCCTCTGGAAGGTTTTCACGCGGCCCAAGCGGTAGTTGCCAGATTTCCGGTCACCGGAACTTACGCAAACGATCAATTCAGAACAGCTAAGGAAAATACAGTTTGAGTACCGTTATCCGTAACATCGCCATCATCGCCCACGTGGACCACGGCAAGACCACCCTTGTGGATGCCATGCTTCGCCAGAGCGGCACCTTTCGCGCCAATCAGGAGCTCGTCGATCGCGTCATGGACTCCAATGAACTGGAGCGCGAGCGCGGCATTACCATCCTGGCAAAAAACACGGCGGTCTTTTATCACGACATCAAGATCAATATCGTGGACACCCCGGGCCACAGCGATTTTGGCGGCGAGGTGGAGCGGGCGCTAAAGATCGTGGACGGCGTCATGCTGCTGGTGGATGCCAGTGAGGGGCCGCTTCCGCAGACGCGATACGTTCTCAGCAAGGCGCTTGAAGCCAAGTTAAAGCCCATACTGGTAATCAACAAGATCGACCGTTCCGATGCCCGCGCCCAGGAAGTTCTGAACGAGGTCTATGACCTCTTCATCGATCTGGATGCGGCGGAAGACCAGTTGGATTTTCCGGTGCTCTACACCAACGCGAAGCTGGGCACGGCGACCACCGACCTCAAAGTGCCGGGCGAAACGCTGCAGCCGCTGTTTGAGTCCATCGTGAATACCATCCCACCGCCCGCGGGGGATTCCGCGGGAGTTTTGCAGGTGCTGGTGGCGAATCTCGACTACAGCGATTACCTGGGACGGCTGGCGATTGCCCGCGTGTTCAACGGCACCTTGCGCACGGGCGAAGACGTGGCCATCGCAAGGCTGGACGGATCACTGGAAAAGA
>DASZRZ010000217.1:0-3602 GCA_035548935.1 Terriglobales bacterium | reverse complement strand
TATCTTTTCTTGCTGGCCGCCGCGGTTTCCATCGTTCTTTCCGTCCGCTACCTTGAGATCGAGCGTGAGAACCACGGCGAGTTTTATGCCCTCGTCCTGTTTTCGCTGGTTGGAATGATGTGCATGGCCTCGGGCTACGACCTGGTTTTGCTGTTCATTGGCCTGGAGTTGATGGCGCTTTCCACATACGTTCTGGTGGGATTCCTTCGCCGCGACCGCCGCTCCAATGAAGCCGCGCTGAAGTATCTGCTGCTGGGAGCTTTTTCCAGCGGCATCTTCGCCTACGGGCTTTCCCTGTTTTACGGACTCTCCGGCAGTACCAATATCCGCGTGATCGGCGAGGCGCTGGAACGCCATCTTGCCGCCAACCCTCGCGACCCCATTGCCATCCTTGCCATGCTGACCACGTCCGCGGGGCTGTTCTTTAAGATTGCCGCCGTGCCCTTCCACCAGTGGGCGCCGGATGCCTATGAGGGAGCCCCTACCAGCGTTACCGGCTTTATGTCCGTGGCAGTGAAAGCCGCGGCCTGGGCCATGTTGCTGCGCATTTTCCTCTACATGCTTTATCCCATGCGGTCGCTCTACGTGCCGCTGCTGGTGTTCGTCTCCATCGCCACCATGACGGGAGCCAACCTTGCCGCTCTTACCCAGACGAACCTGAAGCGCCTGCTCGCCTACTCTTCCATCGCGCACGTGGGCTACATGCTTCTGGGGCTGATCGCCAGCGATGGCATCAATAACACCACGGGAATTCAGGGCATCCTCGTGTATCTGATGGTGTACACATTCATGAACCTCGGCGCGTTTGCCGTCATCACGTCCCTGCGCCGTCGCGACATCATCGGAGACCAGATCGAAGACATTGCCGGGCTGGTCTCCAAGGCTCCGACTGAAGCCTTCCTGATGCTGGCCTTCCTCCTTTCCCTGGCCGGAATTCCACCTCTGGCAGGCTTCTGGGGCAAGTACTTCATCTTCCTGAGCCTGATCCAGACGCAACACTATGTGCTGGCCTCGGTTGCGGTTCTCTACGCTGTACTCGGCCTCTACTACTACATGAAGATCGCAAGCGCCATGTTCATGCGTCCCGCTCCCGATACCGAGCCGGTCACCATGAGCATGGGATTGCGATTGGCATTGGCTCTTACCGGAATCGCCACGCTGGGTATTGGAATCTTTCCGGAAATGTTCATCCGCGCCGCCGGATGGTCCCTGGGGATCGCCGCCGCGAGCAGCCCGGTGATTGGGTTGCTGCGGTAAGCTGTCCGTCCTGTATCCTTCGGTCTTGTGGTCTTGTCAGTCTCCATTCCTGTTTCCAATTTCCACCGCTATGCCCGATAAAAACGATGATTTAGACTCAAAGCCGGAGAAGCGCAACTTCATTCTGCAAGCAGCCCGCTATAGCCAGCTTGCTTTTACGCTTCCGGCGGCAACGGTGGTGGGCTGGCTGATGGGGGCCGGCCTCGACCGGTGGATGGGAACCTCCCATTTGTACTTGGTTGGACTGGTCTTCGGAATCGTCGCGGGATTTGTTGAACTCATACGTACCGTGACGCGGGAATAGGCAGCGCAGACCCATATCCATCTCTCAAACTTGACCGAGCCTGACTCAGCCACGACGCAGGACCTCAGTACTGCACCCCAGCGCTTCTATTCCGGAGCCCTCGACCGTATCCGCCGCTTTATGGTTGGAATTGCCACCGCTGGCGTGCTCGTCACCCTCCTGATGGTTGGCTGGCAGGCGGCGATGGGAGTGCTTGCGGGGAGCCTGGTCTCCTACGTAAACTTCCACTGGCTCAAGCAGGTGGTGAGTGCCCTGGCGGAGAGAGCGGCGTCCGCGGCCATGGCTGCCGGAGACGCCTCCCCTTCCGTTTCCCGGCCCTCGGGAAGCGGCGGAATTGTCGCCCGTTTTCTGCTGCGGTATCTTTTGATCGCCCTCGCCTCCTATGCTATATTCACCCGTTACCCCGGCATGCTGTACGGCTTTCTGGGCGGCCTCTTTCTGGCTGTAGCGGCCATTGCCGCGGAGGCTGGCTGTGAGCTTTATGCAGCCCTTCGCCGCGGATTTTAAGTTTCTCAGCGACGGACCTTCAAACGAATGATTGTTGAACAACTTCCAGTTACCAGGCTGATGAATCAGGCGCTGGGCGGCCCGGTGAATGCCGCGCTGACTGCGCTCGGAATTCACGTGGAGCACCCGCAAGCTCCCATTCCGAACCACGTCGCCATGCAGGCGCTGGTGGTGGTCATTCTGGTGCTGGCATTTGTCGTTTTGCGCTCCCGCCTTTCGGTGGAGAATCCCCGTCCGCTTCAGCACGTTTTTGAAGGGCTGCACGGTTTTATCCAGGATCAGAGCCACGAGATCATCGGGCATCACAGCGAGGGATATACGCCCTTTCTGCTGTCGCTTTTCCTGTATGTGCTTGTCGCAAACCTGATCGGCCTCATCCCCGGACTGGAATCGCCCACGGCCGTGAATACCGTGCCCCTGGGGTGCGCCATCGCCGCGTTTGTTTACTATCACGCTCAGGGAATCCGGAAGCAGGGACCGCTGCATTATGCCGCGCATTTCATGGGACCCATGCCGGCCCTGGCTCCCCTCATGATTCCCATTGAGATCGTGAGCCACCTGGCGCGCGTGCTCTCGCTCACCATCCGCTTGTTCGCCAATATGTTCGCGGGCGATATGGTGACTCTTGTTTTTTTCTCGTTGGTCCCGGTTGGAATTCCCGTGATCTTCCTGGGTCTCCACATCGGCGTCTCGTTTCTCCAGGCATACATCTTTGTGCTCCTGACCACCGTGTATCTGGCCGGTGCGGTCGCCGAAGAGCACTAATCGTATTTGTTGCTCGTTACTCGCTGGATGGCGTTGGGTGTACTGCTTGAGCCAGCCAGGAATGAGCAACAAACCGTCGTACAGCGTGAGGGCCTCTGCACGGGATGAGGTCAACCACCCACTGGCGGCAATCACAATGAAGGAGCATGAACATGCGTAAGACTCTCAGCATCATTTTTCTTGTAATGGCCATTCTCTGCCTGGCCTCCCCGGTATTTGCCCAGGGAACCGCACCAGCGGGCACCAACTGGGTAGCAATCACCTCCGGCTTTGCCATGGCGATCGCCTCCGCCGTTTGCGGACTCGGACAGGCCAAGGCCACTGCGGCTGCCACCGAGGCACTGGCGCGGAATCCTGCCGCGCGTCCCGGAATTCAGCTTGCCCTGATCCTTGGACTGGCTCTGATTGAATCCCTGGCTCTCTACACCCTCGTGATCATCTTCGCCAAAGTCGTCTAGTGGCGGATTTTTCCTTATGGCCCCTGCCCCTGGGCAGGGGCTTTGTTTTGCCGCGGGGTCGCCGCACAGCCTTTTTGGTATCGCCACTTGCAACCATTGCGGGTAACAAAGAAACTTGAAACCAGAAACTGGAAACTGAAACTGAAAACACATGACGAGTGTGCTCGAGTTCGACGGCATCCGAAAGGAATATCGCAGCGGACTGCTGCGCGACCGGAGCGTGCTCGCCCTCGACGATTTCTCACTCACCATTCAGCAGGGTGAGATATTCGGCTTTCTCGGTCAGAACGGGGCAGGGAAGACCACGGCGA
>DASZRZ010000216.1:0-11659 GCA_035548935.1 Terriglobales bacterium | reverse complement strand
CGCATCCTGCCACGCCCCCGGCACGATCTCGTCGGGCTTGCCGCTGTCGCGAATGATACCTGTGGCCGTCAGACGAAGGCGGCCTGCGGGCGCAATCACCCGGTGGCACAGATTTCCAAAAATATCGCGATACTGGGTCATAGGAACCACTGGCTCGGTTATGAGCAAGTCCGGAACAATAATGTCGGCGGCACGGGAGTAGTGCGTGCTCACCAGCAGGATCATAGGGGTGGTCTGTGGAAAGCTGTAGATGAATTCGTAGCCGATTCGAAACTGCATGCAATTGTCCTGAAATATGAAAGTTGGCCAATCCCCGGGCCCTTCGAAGAAACGCAGCATGGGATGGACCAATATCTCTTTCGCTGCCCACAAATTAGCTGCCCACAACCAATACCGGCGGAGCCAATAACTCCGGGCGCAACCTGTTAGATGCGTAAATATGCAGGATGGTAGATTGCGAGATGCGTTTTTAGCACCCTGATTTAATTGTACGTGGTAACGATTTTAATTGTTCGCATTAGCGAGGAGAGCAGCGGGAGAGATAATCCTCGAAGCGGCTTCGACCACAACTTGTCGCAGGGAGACTTCCTGCCATTGGAATGGCAGGAAGTCACTTCTACCACAAGGTAACGCTGACCTTGTCTACGTTTTCCCGGGCGTCAATGCCGTACTGGTTAAGATCGAGCTGCCATTGAATCCCAAAGGCGTCGGCCCAGTCGCATGGCCCCGCCTGGTAGGTTTGGTTGAACTGGAATACCTGCTCATGATCGGTGCCGCCATCGATCACAAGGGTCTTGTAGGTATAGGAATGGTCGGCGGCACTCCGCTCCATGTACCACTGCGCGCGATGCCACTGGTTTGGCGCAAAGCGGGCTACCGGCTTGTCGTAATTGTGAATCCATTGCAGAGTCGTCTGACTCCATGTGTCCAAATGCCCCGGCTTGCCATCGCCGTCGGGATAGTGAACTTGGGTGCCAAGCATGTATTCATAATGATCCTGCGATAGCCAAAGGTCGGCTTCCATCGCATAGACGGACTCAGAAGTGCGATCGTCAAGATAGAAGCTGTAATCCCACAGGAAATGCTGGGCGTAGTTTTGCGCGCCCATGTCGTTCTTTACCCAGAGCACATTGGAGTACGGGCCTCCCCCGTTAAAAAACTCCCGGCTCTGGCCGTCAAGAACCGGCGACGACACAATGTTGGTGGAGTAGTTGTTGCTCACCTGTCCCCCGGCGCAAGGCGCTGTGCAGGACCACCATGGAGCAGGGGCCTCTTCCAGGTTGCTGAACACCTTTGCATTCGATGCTGGCGCCGGCAGTTGAGTGGATGGTCCCTGTGCATTCGTATTCGACACTGCCGGAGTTGGCAATATCTGGGTGGAAGGTGTCTGCGCCGCGGCTCCCTGGCCACTGGGAGTAGCTCCCTGGCCACTGGGACTTGAAGAAGCATTGGCTGCGGGCGAGCTGGTGGCGGCGGATGGATTCACGCTGGCAGCGCCGCAGTTCGTGGTCAATGCCACAGCGATCAGTATGCAGCTGGAGATCAGGAGCTGTTCTGCGATCCTTGCGGGCCAGCTGACTCGCTTGTTACCAATTAAGTTTTTCATATTCCCCTGGGTGAGGAAGGAACCCGAGAACACCCAAATGTGAATCCAGTCCCCTGACCTATTGCTGGGGTGGAATCCTATGAGCTTCGGGTCTTTATCCTTGCTGACCTTTCTGGAGTATGGAGGGTGCTGGTGTTAAGCGAAACGGTCCGTAAGTCATTGACCGCATGGGCTGTTCGGGCGAACAGGGGTAAACTACTTAGTTTTTTACAGACCGGAATGGCTCAGTATTTTCTAAGCTCAAAAGGCGGAAGTTGCAGAAGAGATTCACGCGCAGATGCCCACAATGCAAGCGTGGCGGCAGACAGTTGTACCGCGGTTTTGGTCAGGAATCGTACCAGGCATCCATTCCGTGGCAGCAGACTGGTCCCACCAAAGATGCCATCGACCGCGGCTATTTGTGCGGCCAGATTTTTCTCAATCGACTTCCAGTCATAAGGACCGTCGGCAAACACTCCCAGGGATGCCGTGTAGTTAAAATCTTCCATCGCTCCCAGGCGCCGGGGATCGATCAGAGATGGCACGATGCGGCTGCGGCTTACATAAAGCGGCCTCTGCCCGAGGCTGACCTCGGTTGCCGATTCCAATTCGCGGAACTGCCAGCGCTCGCCGTGCGCCAGCCGTCCGCATGCCGCCGCCTCGAAGAGAATGGCTTTACTTCCATCTCCCATTTGCACTCGTAACGATTGGCTCAGGGCCGATCCTGTGTGCGGAATAATGTGATCTGGAAAATATTCGAGGATGGCGCCAGCCCCAAGCCGGATGCTGGTCTCCTGGTGCGCCTTCTCCTGTACGGTACGATAAATTCGCGTGGCCGAGGGCGTGCTCAGGCAAACATGAGTTCCTTCGTCCTGCACGATCTCGGCGATCAGCCTGTCTCCGCCCAGTACGCCGCCGGTGGGATTCAGCATCATGAGGTAGGCAGTACCGTCCGCCATGCTCAGGGGGGTGAGCGCCTGGAGTGGAAGAGCGAAGCGGCACCGGCTTAAGACCGTGTCAGGACCACGTCTCTTGAAGTGAAGTCCGAGGTATCCTTCGCGTCCGGCTCTCTCAGGATTCAAACAGCAGGCCGCTTCGAATCCATTCGACGATCCGGTCGACTCCGGTGCCATCTTTAAGGTTGGTGAAGACAAAAGGCCTTTCTCCGCGAGCGCGCTTCGCATCCCGGTCCATCACCGCAAGGTCGGCCCCCACATAGGGCGCCAGATCGATCTTGTTAATGATAAGAAGATTGGAATAGGTGATTCCAGGGCCGCCCTTGCGTGGAATTTTGTCGCCCTCGGCAACATCGATTACATAGATAGTTGCATCCACCAGTTCAGGACTGAATGTGGCCGCCAGGTTGTCGCCGCCGCTTTCGATGAACAGAATCTCCATTGCCGGGAAGCGCTGTATGATCTCGGTGGCCGCGTCAAGATTCACCGAAACATCTTCCCGAATTGCGGTGTGAGGACATCCCCCGGTCTCAACTCCAACAATCCTTTCCACCGGTAACGCCCCGCGCCGCGCGAGAAACTCAGCGTCTTCGCGAGTGTAGATATCGTTGGTGATGACGCCAAGGTCGTACTTGTCGCGCAGCCGGATACAGAGCGCCTCAACCAGCGCCGTCTTGCCGGAACCGACCGGACCGCCCACGCCGATGCGAAGAGGTTTGGGAATCATGAGCGGAATAACCTCGCATCCAGAGTGGCGTGCCGCATCGAAGCGATCTCCTGTGCAGGAGTGAAGCTCCACAGGCCGGGCTCCGATGTCTCCTGCACCTCGCTTGCCAGTCTGGCGATCAAAGGTTGCAGATGAAAAAGGATTTCCTGCCCCGCCATCTGTCCCAACGGCAGCAGGCGGATCGCCGCATTCACCAGCGCCGAGCTTGTTGAATAAAGGTATGCACCAGCCATCTCCATCGGACTCCACTCCATGCGGCTTCCCACCAGCCCCAGGGCGATTGCGTGGTGTCCGGGAGCTGAATGTTGAACCACTCTGTCGAAATAACTCGTCAAAAAATTACCCGGGTAAAGCCTGCTGGCAATTCTCAGTGTCTGGTGGCCCATTTGCCGGCTGGCCTCCCGCATCTCTTTGGCGCACTTCATGGCATCCAGTAAATGGTCGAGGCGTAGGCATTCCTCCGTATCCCCGGCCTTCATGCAGCGCAAGACGCACAAAGCCGCCACCGCATCGGTGGGGGCGGCGGAGCATTCCAGCAGCGTCGCAATGAACGCTTCCACTCCCGCGGTATCCCGAATCAATCCTTCCTGCACATAGCACTCCATGCCGAAGGAATGCGCGTAAGCGCCCACGGGAAACAGCCCATCATTAAATTGAAGAAGTCCCAGGAATTGCATCAGGCCCATGACTGGCGGCAGTTCCGGCAGAGGTTCAGTGTTCATGACGGTGAGCCTCGCCGATCGGACGGAATACCTCCGAACTTCGTTCCCATGTGGCTCCGATACGATTCAGCAATTGCACCATCGCGGAATCGTCGGGTACCAGCAGGCTGTCTCCTTCAAGGGCAACGGGGAAGTGCCGGTTCCCAACCTCGAAGGCGATCTTTACCGCATGCGGCCAGTCTCTGGGCGTGATCTTCAGTACCGGCTCGGGAGCGGCATCGACCAACAGATACCAGTCCTGCTCCACCGCCAGATATGCGCCCGTGGGAATCTTGCTCCCCGTGGGAAATGCCAGCGCGATTTCCCGTCCTTTGGTTGTCTTGAAGCGGCCCCGCAGCCATCGCCTTTGCTCCGAGGTGAGAACAAGGGTGTCGGCTTCTTTATTTTGCAAATCCTTGTCGTGGACGTGATGAAGCACGCTGGAAATAATCATAGGTTCGCCCGCGCCGCCAAATTGAGATTCAGAACAGGAAGTAACGCTGCGCCATGGGAAGACTTTGCGCCGGGCTGCATGTCATGAGTTCGCCATCGGCCCGGACCTCATAGGTTTCGGGATCGACTTCGATCTTTGGAAGCGCATCATTATTAATCATGTCGCGTTTGGAAAGTCCGCGGCACCGTTTTACCGCCGCCGTCTGCTTCTTGAGGTTCAGCCGCGCCGCCACCCCGGACTGCATGGCCGCTTGCGACAAAAAGGTAAGCGACGTGGATGCCATAGCTCCGCCAAAGCTTCCAAACATCGGACGGTAGAGGACCGGCTGAGGTGTGGGGATGGAAGCGTTGGGATCTCCCATCACCGACCAGGCGATAAAACCGCCTTTGATCACTATCTCGGGCTTCACCCCGAAGAAGGCCGGCTTCCACAGCACCAGGTCCGCCAGCTTTCCGGTTTCCACCGAGCCGATCTCATGCGATACCCCGTGCGCGATTGCTGGATTGATCGTGAACTTGGCTACATACCGCCGTGCCCGCTTGTTGTCATTGCCGGAGCTGTCGCCCGCCAGGGCTCCCCGCTGGCGCTTCATCTTGTCCGCGGTTTGCCAGGTGCGGGTGATCACTTCGCCGATCCGCCCCATGGCCTGCGAGTCGGACGACATCATGCTGATCGCTCCGATATCGTGCAGCACATCTTCCGCCGCGATGGTTTCGGCGCGAATACGCGACTCCGCGAAGGCCACATCTTCCGGAATCGAGGGACTCAGGTGATGGCACACCATCAGCATATCCAGATGCTCTTCCATGGTGTTTACCGTGAAAGGCATGGTGGGATTGGTGGAGGAAGGCAGGCAGTTGCTCTCGCCACACACTTTAATGATGTCGGGCGCGTGTCCTCCGCCCGCTCCCTCGGTATGATAAGTGTGAATCGTTCTGCCCTTGAATGCCCGAATGGAGTCCTGGATGAATCCAGCTTCATTCAGCGTGTCGGTATGGATTGCAACCTGCACGTCATATTCTTCCGCCACGGAGAGCGCACAATCGATCGCCGCCGGAGTCGTTCCCCAATCCTCGTGCAGCTTGAGTCCGATTACGCCCGCTTCCATCTGCTCGCGCAGCGGCAAGGGAAGGGAAGCGTTTCCTTTTCCCAGAAATCCAAAATTCATCGGAAAGGCGTCGGCGGATTCCAGCATCCGGTAGATGTTCCAGGGCCCCGGCGTGCAGGTTGTGGCGTTGGTGCCCGTCGCCGGACCTGTGCCTCCGCCAATCAGCGTCGTCAGCCCGGCGGAGAGCGCAGTCCACACAAGCTGGGGACAGATGAAATGCACGTGCGCGTCGATTCCGCCGGCAGTCACGATCTTACCTTCGCCGGAGATCACTTCCGTTCCCGCGCCGATCACCATCCCGGGCGTCACGCCGGACATGATGTCCGGATTTCCCGCCTTGCCGATCGCCACGATCCTGCCGCCACGAATTCCGATGTCGGCCTTTACGATGCCCCAGTGATCCACGATCACGGCATTCGTCACCACCACATCCAGGGCCCCATCCGCCGATGTAACCGATGCGGACTGCCCCATCCCGTCCCGCACAACCTTGCCGCCGCCGAACTTTGCCTCTTCGCCGGCCACCGTAAGGTCCTTTTCGATCTGAATAAAAAGGTCGGTATCCGCCAGGCGGATGCGGTCGCCCGTCGTCGGACCGTACAATGCGGCATACTGCTGGCGCGGAATCTTGAGTGTCACTCGCTTTGTGCTCCCTCGAACTTCAACTTAACAGCCCGTTCAAGCGATTCCTTTTTGATGGAATCCAGAGAACCGCCGGTGAGACTGTTGAAACCATGAATGATCCGTGCGCCCCCTATTTCCACCAGGGCCACCATCTTGTTGTCGCCCGGCTCGAAGCGCACGGCGGTTCCCGCCGGAATGTTCAGCCTCATCCCATAGGCCTTTGCCCGATCAAAACGCAGCGCCGCGTTGGCCTCGAAGAAGTGGAAGTGCGAACCCACCTGGATGGGGCGGTCGCCGGTATTGGCAACTTCCAATTCAATTGTCTTGCGCCCTTCATTGGCGATTACAGGATCGCTGGCCAGTAAATACTCACCGGGAATCATGGTTGTGCTCCCCCACTTAACGTATCGGATGATGAACGGTTACCAGCTTCGTGCCGTCGGGGAAGGTGCCCTCCACCTGGATTTCGTCAACCATCTCCGCCACCCCTTCCATCACGTCGTCGCGAGTCAGGATTGTTCCTCCAAACTCCATCAACTCCGAGAGGGAGCGGCCATCGCGAATGGCCTCTAAAATCTCCGAGGTAATCAACGCCACGGCTTCGGGATGATTCAGTTTGAGTCCGCGCGAACGCCTCTTTCGGGCAAGGTCGCCCGCGGTGGTAATGAGGAGTTTCTCAATTTCTCTTGGGGTCAGGTGCACGATAGAGGCTCGTTTTCAGCGACGATGGAATTATCTCTTTCCCTTTGCGAGAGGATGCCCGGTAATGCCACGCATACCCACATCAGCGGCGCGCCCGAGGGCGCGAGACGCAACAGTCTATCCGAGCCATCGCCAATATTCAAAAGCCATACGGAAACCATTTGCGGACATTACACGCTCAGATGTTCGCGCACTACCTGGTCGGTAAGCTCGCCGATGGCCCCCATGGCAACCCGCCGTCCATTCACCAGAATGCAGAATTCGCTCGCCACCCGCCGCGCGAAGGGCAGCTTCTGTTCCACGAGAAGAACCGCCAGGCCTTCTTCCTTGTTGAGCCGCAACACGATGTCGCCAATCTCGTGAACAATATTGGGCTGGATGCCTTCCGTTGGTTCATCGAGAATCAGCAGCTTGGGCTCCAACACGAGGGCACGCCCAATTGCGAGCTGTTGCTGCTGGCCGCCGGAGAGGTCTCCACCGCGCCGCTTCAGCATCTGCTTCAGTACGGGAAACAGCTCGAAGATGCGGGGAGGAATCACCTTGGCGCCGTTTTTCCGCACCCCGAGGCCTACACTCAGGTTCTCTTCCACCGTAAGATGCGAAAAGATTTCGCGCCCTTGCGGCACGTAGCCGATTCCGATCCGCGCTCTTTCTTCGGCCCGGCATTTCAGCAAATCCACTCCATCGAAGGTAACGCTGCCTGAAGTGGCCGGCAGCAGCCCCATGATGCACTTCAGGAGCGTGGTCTTGCCCATGCCATTGCGGCCCATCAGGCACATGAGCGAGCCCGCCGGCACCGAAAGATCGACATCCCACAGCGTATGGCTGCCGCCGTAGTACTGATTGAAGGCCTTAACCTCCAGCACGCTTACCCTCCAGAGAACTTAACCACCCAGATAAACTTCAATCACCTTGGGATCGTTCTGCACCGCATCCATGTCGCCCTCGGCCAGCACGTGTCCTTCATGCAAAACCGTGACCTTCTTGGCGATGGAACGGACGAAATCCATGTCGTGCTCCACTACCACCACGGAATGCTCGCCCGCCAGGGATTGCAGAAGCTCCGCCGTACGCTCGATCTCCTGCGGCGTCATGCCCGCGACCGGTTCATCCACCAGCAGCAGTTCGGGCTCCTGCATCAACAGCATTCCGATCTCAAGCCATTGCTTCTGGCCGTGGGAGAGAATTCCTCCCATCACGTTGTGCTGCTCCGCGAGGTCGATAATCGATAGTACCTGCTCGATCTTCCTGTCCTGCTCGGCCGTTCTGCGGGCGAACAGCGTCTTCAGAAAGGACTTGTTGCCGGCCAGCGCCAGCTCCAGATTCTCGAATACCGTCAGCTTTTCAAACACCGTGGGCTTCTGGAATTTTCTTCCAATCCCCGCCTGCGCGATTTCCGGCTCCGACAACTCCAGAAGATTCAACTTGGATCCAAACCACGCCGTTCCTGAATCCGCGCGGGTCTTTCCCGTAATCACGTCCATCATGGTTGTCTTGCCCGCACCGTTGGGCCCGATGATGCACCGCAGCTCTCCCGGCTCAACGTAGAGCGTGAGGTCGTTGAGCGCCTTGAAACCGTCGAAACTGACGGTTAGCTGCTCGATATAAAGTCTTCTGTCGTGACGAACAGTCATGATGATTTACTGCCGCCTCAGTGGTTCGAACTCGCGGCTGCTCCCAATTGATTGGAGCTTGCCGCTGTTTTCTTTGGCTTTGACCGGCGCTGGCTGAACAATCCGATGATTCCATTCGGCAGGAAAAGCGTGACCAGCACGAACATCGTGCCCAGCGCGTAATACCATGCTTCCGGCAGGGAGCTGGTGAAGTATGTCTTGGCATAGTTCACCAGTGCCGCGCCTGCAACTGCTCCGAAGAGGGTGCCCCGTCCTCCGACTGCCACCCAGATCACAACTTCAATCGAGTTGATGGGTGCAAACTCGCTTGGATTGATGATGCCGATCTGTGGAACATAGAGCGCGCCCGCAATGCCCGCCAGCACGGCCGAAAATACGAAGACCCAAAGCTTGAATGATTCCACGGGATATCCCAGGAATCGTGTCCGCATCTCGGCATCGCGAACCGCGCGCAAGACACGTCCGGCACGGGACTCCACAATCATGCGGCATGCCAGATAACTGGCCGCCAGCGTTATTGCGGAAATCACCAGCAGAACCACGTGGACTTTTTCCGAGTGCAGATCGAAACCCAGAATGTCCTTGAAGTCGGTAAAGCCGTTGTTGCCGCCAAACCCCATGTCATTGCGGAAGAATGCCAGCATCAGGGCATAGCTAAGCGCCTGGGTAATGATCGAGAAATACACGCCGGTGACCCGCGACCGGAAGGCAAACCATCCAAAGGCCAGCGCCAGCGCCGCAGGCACCAGCAGCATCATGATGAATGCCAGCCAGAAGTGGTTGAAGCCATACCAGAACCATGGCAACTCCTTCCAGTTGAGAAACACCATGAAGTCCGGCAGTTCGGGATTGCCGTACACCCCGCGCGTTCCGATCTGGCGCATCAGGTACATGCCGATCGCATATCCCCCCAGGGAGAAGAAGGCCGCATGTCCCAGACTTAGAATCCCGCAATATCCCCAGATCAGGTCCACGGACAAAGCCAGCAGTGCGTAACAAATGTATTTGCCGATCAGCGTGAGGCCGTAAGGCGACAGGTGGAAGGCCGAAGACGCGGGCACAAGTATATTAAGGATGGGCGTAACAATCGCGATCAAGGCAAGCGCGCCCAGAAGCCATTTGCCGCCGCGGTCTTTGCGAGTGGTGTTCCAAAGCGAGAAGAACATGGCTACTGGTTCTCCATCGCGCGTCCGGTTTGCGAGAACAGACCGCGGGGACGCCTCTGAATGAACAGCACCAGCGCCACCAGCACGAAGATCTTTGCCAACACGGCGCCGGAATAAGGCTCCAGCAGCTTGTTCACGATTCCCATCGACATTCCGCCGATCATCGCGCCCCACATGCTACCAACTCCACCAAAGACCACCACCATGAACGAGTCGATAATGTAGGACTGTCCCAGGTTCGGTCCCACGTTGGTTAACTGGCTCAGCGCCACGCCCGCAACCCCGGCTATCCCCGAGCCCAGCCCGAAGGTCATGGCATCAACCCATTCGCTGCGGATGCCCATGGCGCGGGCCATGGCCCGGTTCTGCGAAACCGCCCTGATCTGAAGGCCAAGACGGGTGCGCCTCAGCACAACCAGAAGGGCCGCGAACACCATTGCCGTGAATATCACGATATAAAGCCGGTTATAGGTAATCGACAAGGCTTCGTTCAACTGCATGGTGCCGCTCATCCATGCTGGTGTTTCGACCGAGCGGTTGAGCGCGGAAAAGATCGAACGTACGAGCTGCTGCAGGATCAGGCTTACGCCAAACGTCGCCAGCAGCGTCTCCAGGGGCCGTCCATACAGGAAGCGGATAATCGTGCGCTCGATCAGCACGCCCATCAATGCGGAAACCGCAAAGGCCGCGGGTATCGCCACAAGGATGGAAATCTCCTTGTGGGCCGGCATGGAAGTCTGCACAACGTAGGTCGTGTAGGCGCCCAGCATCATCAGCTCGCCATGCGCCATGTTGATGACGCCCATTACGCCGAATGTGATGGCCAGACCAATGGCAATCAGCACAAGCACCGAGCCCAGGCTCAACCCAAAAAACAGCGTCTCGACGGCGCCATAAAAGGAGCGTGACTGATCGATACTCGTCATTGCCAATCTTGCCGCGTCGCGCACCTTCCCGTCGCTTTCAACAAAGCTTCCATCGGGAGATTTTTCAAGCAGCGCTTCCAGCTTGTTGCGTACATCCTGGCGCAGGCTGTGTTTAAGGATCGAAATAGCGTCGAGGCGGCTTTGAGTATCCGAGCCATTCAGCGCTGCCAGCGCCAGGCCGGTTGCCAATTCTTTTTTTACCCCGGGGTCTGTTTCCACCCCGTTGCGCTCCCGCAACATCTCCAGGTTGCTTTCGTCGAGGTTCTGCTCAATGTCGCGCACCGCATCCATCCGAACCGCCACATCGGGACTCGACAATCCAAACCGGGCCACGGTCATCTTCAATGAGCGGCGCAAGCGGTTGTTGGTGCCAATCTTGGTAAGGGATTCCACTTGAGCCGAGCCCGCCCCCTTGAGCGAGACCGGGTCGATCAATTCGAATGCAGTCGCGGTATCGTCCGCCGTCTTGATCAGAAAAACCTTCTGGTCGTCATTGCGGAAATACAGCCGGTCTTCCAGAAACGCCGTCAATACGGCGTGAACATTCGGATGTCCGCCCTGGCTCAGTTTTTCGACGATCATCTCCTTGTCGCTGAACTCCGCATCCCGTAGTTCCCCAATCGTCGAAAGGAAAGTGGCATCGTCCATGTGAGCCGCCGTCGGTTGAGCGGGCGCAGGTGTGGCGGGAGAGGATTGCCCGTGGGCCAGGCCGCCGCCCCAGCCGGCGAGCAGTGCCAATACGAGCAGGCACTGCACGCCGGACCGGAGCGAAGACTTCATGATTGGCTGTTTCACCAGCACTAGTAGTTCTGTCCTGAACACTTCTTGGTTGTTTTGTCGTAGTTGCCGCATTTCAGCGTCACCCAGTCGGCTTCAATGTTCTTGCTGGCCGGCAGGAAGTCGGACCACGCGTCACCAGGTACGGTGCCGGGTGTCTTCCAAACCACGTCGAACTGGCCGTCGGCGCGTACCTCGCCGATATACACCGGCTTGGTAATGTGATGGTTCGGCAACAGCTTTGCAATGCCACCGGTAAGGTTCGGCGTTTCAGTACCCGGCAGCGCGGCGAGAACCTT
>DASZRZ010000215.1:0-2794 GCA_035548935.1 Terriglobales bacterium | reverse complement strand
GGATGCTGGATATCACCAGGAAGCAGGCCGAGGGATTTTATGCGGTCCACGCCGGAAAGCCATTTTTCGAATCGCTCACCCAGTTCATGTCGAGCGGCCCCATCGTGGTGATGGCCCTGGAAAGAGAGGACGCCATTAAACAATGGCGCGATCTTATGGGAGCGACGAATCCTGCCAATGCCACGGAAGGCACGGTCCGCAGGAAATGGGGCGCGAACATCGAGAACAATGCCGTACACGGCTCCGATGCGGAAGATACTGCCCGTTTTGAATTGAGCTATTTCTTTCCTGGGTTTGACCTGGTGAGATGATTCGTTCGTCAGGGGTCTTGGCGCAAGCCTGGAACCCTTGGGTCCGTTGGGGACACCTTATATGCCGTATGTGCAGGTTACATTGTTAAAGGGCCGCAGCACCGAGCAGAAGCGGCGCATGGCCGAGCGTATTGCGGATGTTGTCTCCGAAGAGGGTAAGACCGCGCGCGAGGGTGTAACCGTGACGTTTATCGACGTCGAGCCCGACAGCTACTCGCGCGGCGGCGTCCTCATGCTCGATCGCCAGAAGGACTCCCCAAAGGATTCGAAGACCTAAACGGCTGGCTGAATCGATCCGCGACCGTTAAAAGGCTTCCGTCCTATTCCTCGTCCTGACGCAGCTTGGCAAGCACTCCCAGGTCTTCCAGCGTTGTTACATCCCCTTTTACCTCGCCCCCTGCGGCGAGCTCCCGCAGCAGACGCCGCATGATTTTTCCGCTGCGTGTTTTGGGCAGAACATCCGTAAAGCGGATGTCGTCCGGGCGCGCCAGCGCGCCAATCTCCCGGGTGACCCAGGTGCGCAACTCGTCTTTCAATCCGGGATCGGGCTGTCTGCCCTGTTCGAGCGTTACGAAGGCGGAAATTCCCTGGCCCTTGATCTCATCGGGACGCCCCACGACCGCCGCCTCCGCCACCATGGGGTGCGCCACCAGCGCGGATTCAACCTCCATGGTGCTCAGGCGGTGCCCGGAAACATTAATGACATCGTCCACCCGGCCCATGATCCAGAAATAGCCGTCCTTGTCTTTGCGGGCTCCATCGCCGGTGAAGTAGGTTCCCGGAAGCTGCGACCAGTATTGCTGCACAAAGCGCTCTGGATCGCCGTAGATCGTCCGCAGCATGGCGGGCCATGGCTTGCGGATCACCAGATAGCCTCCCGAACCCTCGGGCACGGGATTGCCGTCTTTGTCGACCACCTCGGCGATTACCCCCGGCAGAGGGCGCGTCGCTGATCCGGGCTTGGTGGCAATCGCTCCGGGCAAGGGCGCAATCATGATCATGCCTGTTTCGGTCTGCCACCATGTATCGACGATGGGACAGCGGTTGTGCCCTATGAACTCGCGATACCACATCCACGCCTCGGGATTGATTGGCTCGCCCACCGTGCCCAGCAGGCGCAGACTGCTGAGCTTGTGCTTGTTGGGCCATTGCTCGCCCCATTTCGTGAAGGTGCGAATGGCAGTGGGCGCGGTGTAGAAAACGCTAACCTTGTGCCGGTCAATAATCTGCCAGAATCGGTCTGGCTCCGGATGGTTGGGCGCGCCCTCGTACATGACCGAGGTCGCCCCATTTTGCAGCGGCCCATAGACCACATAGCTGTGTCCCGTGACCCAGCCGATATCGGCGGTGCACCAGTAAACATCGTCTTCTTTAAGGTCGAAGACCCACCGGGTCGTAATGTAGGTTCCGACGGAGTATCCGCCGGTGGTGTGGACGACGCCCTTGGGCTTCCCGGTCGTGCCCGATGTGTAGAGGATGTAGAGCGGGTGCTCGGAATCGAGCGCCTCCGCCGGGCACTTGGGGGAGGCTTGGGCCATCAAGTCGTTCCACCAGTGGTCGCGCCCGGGCTTCATGGAAATCGCAGTGCCGGTACGTTGGTAGACCACCACGTTTTTGACCGTGGGACATGAGTTCAAAGCCTCGTCCACGGCGGGCTTCAGCTTGACCTCGTTGCCGCGCCTCCAAGATCCGTCCTGGGTTATGACGGCGACTGCCTGGGAGTCGTTGATCCGGTCGACCAGCGCATTCGCCGAGAAACCGCCAAAAACCACGGAATGCGCGGCGCCAATGCGTGCGCAGGCCAGCATGGCAATGGCCAGTTCGGGAGTCATGCCCATGTAGAGCGCGACCCGGTCTCCCTTCTTCACACCCAGCGACTTCAGGACGTTGGAAAACTTCTGCACCTCGTTCAGCAGCTGTTCATAGGTAAAGCTGCGAACTTCGCCGGGTTCGCCCTCCCAGAGCAGGGCAATCTTGCTGGCCCGTCCGTTCTGCACATTCCGGTCAAGGCAGTTGTAGGAGATGTTCGTCAGCCCGCCAACGAACCATTTGGCCCAGGGGGCATTCCACTCCTGCACCCGATCCCACGGCTTGAACCAGTGCAGATCGTTCGCGATTTCCCCCCAGAATTTTTCGGGATCCGCGGCGGCTTCGCGGTAGAGCCGCTCATAATCCGCCAGACTCTGGATGTGCGCCCGGGAGCTGAATTCCGCCGGAGGGGGAAAGCTGCGTTGCTCCTGCAATGTGGAATCGATGTTGGCGCCCGCTGGAGTCGCCGCGCCTGGCTGAATCTTCTGATCTTCCATGGTCTTGCCGCCTGTTCTGGTTCCCGTCTGTTTCCGTTGTCTGCCGCCAGGACCCACAAGAATGATTCAGCAGCGCGCTGAGCAATCCGGCTGAACAATCTGGGATGACCTGCCAAACCTTTTGATCCTACACGCAAGGTCCATGCCAGACAGCCAGGAATTTCTGGCGCGCTGAGT
>DASZRZ010000214.1:0-5049 GCA_035548935.1 Terriglobales bacterium | reverse complement strand
TTCGCTGCCCCGCTGCAGGCGCAGAAAGCCGCGGCTCCATCGGATGTTTATCTCCCCAATGGCTTTTCCACGAACCTGGCGCGTGGCCCGGTGGACATGGGCATCACCGACCCTGCCCTCATTGGCGCTATCGATGTTCACGTCCACGTCGACCCGGATTCTCCCGGAGGCAGTTCGGGTGAGGAAGTCCGTGCCATCGACGTCATCAACTTCGCCCGCATTGCCAAGGCTCGCGGCATGCGCGGATTCGTCCAGAAGACTCACCTCGATACCAGCTCCGCCGCCACCGCCCTGCTGGTTCGCCAGGAGGTGCCCGGCATCGAAGTCTTCGGACGCTTCGGTCAAAACTTCCCGACCGGCGGCATCAACATCGCCTCCGTCGATCAATTCACCCAGATCACCGGCGGATGGGGGCGCATCGTCGAAATGCCCACCCGCGATTCCATTACCGGATGGGAAACAATTCAGAAGACCGGACACGATCCGCGCACATGGATCAAAGTCCGCCCCCCCGATGCTCCCAAATATGTCCCCATATCCAAGGACGGCAAGCTTCTTCCCGAAGTAATCCAGTTCATCGAGACCCTCGCGAAGATGACCACGACCCAGTCCAATGGCTCAATTGTTCTGGCAACCGGACATGCCGCGCCCGAAGAACACCTGCTGCTCGCTCGTGAAGGCCGCCGCGTTGGTCTTCAGGTTCTGGCCACTCACCCCAAGGGCATCCCCCAGATGGAAGAGATCGCCAAGACCGGAGCCTTCATCGAAATCAACGCCTCTCTGATCCTCAAAGGTAAGGACCCCACCGCTCGCACCTCCACCGGCGACGGCTTCACCGACGCCATCGCCTGGATTCGCAGAGTGGGCGCCGAATCGGTCATCATCTCCTCCGATTGCGGACAGATCACCAATCCCCTGCCGAGCGATGCTCTCGCCATGGCGGCCAAGGGTCTGCGCTCCCGGGGAATCACCGAGCGTGAGCTGAACCTCATGTTCAAGGAAAATCCCGCAAAGCTTCTGGGGCTGCCCCCACTCGATCCCAAGCCCGCCGCGGAAGCCTCCAAGAAGTAACGAAACGCCGGACCGCAATGGCGGCCAAACTGGAATTTTCAGGAGAGGTTGGAAATGAGTCAGCGAATCAGCTACCGGACAGCTCTTCTTGTCCTGATCCTCGCAGCCACGGGGGTCGCTACCTACCTGGGTGCTCAGCAGAATAACAGCCAGCAGGAGGTCTTCCTGCCGGATGGCTTTGCCACCGACCTTGCCCGCCGTCCGGTGGATTTCGGCTTCACCGATCCTGCGCTCATCGGCGCCATCGACCTGCACGTTCACGTTGATCCGGATTCGCCCTATGCCGAGCAAACCCGCGCCATTGACGTAATGACCGAGGCGAGGGTCGCCAAAGCGCGCGGCATGCGCGGCTTCGCCCACAAGACCCACAACGGACCGGAATCGGCTGCCACCGCATTGATTGTGCGGCAGGAAGTTCCCGGCATCGAGGTCTTCGGACGATTCCCCCAGAACTTCACTTCGGGCGGCCTTAACATTGCCGCCGTCGATCACTTCATCCAGATCACCGGCGGCTTCGGGCGCATCGTCGAAATGCCCACCCGCGACGCCATCACCTCGTGGCAGGAAATTCAGAAAACCGGCATGGAAAACCGCAGCTGGATGCAGTGGCGCGATCCCGATGAGCCCAAATACATCGCGATTTCCAAAGATGGCAAGCTCCTTCCCGAAGTCGTCAAGTTCATTGGCAAGCTCGCAAAAATGAAAACCGTGCAAAGCAATGCCAGCGTGGTCCTGGCCACCGGGCATGCCCTGCCGGAAGAACACGTGCTGCTCGCCCGGGAAGGCCGCCGGGTTGGCCTTCAGGTTCTGGCGACCCACCCTCACGAGATTCCGCAGCTTGAGGAGATCGCCAAAACCGGCGCCTATGTGGAACTCACGGCCGCCATGGTGCTGAAAGGCGTCCCCATGGTCGCCACCAACTCCAGCGGCAGGGGCTTCCAGGAGGCCATGAATATCATTCACCGGGTCGGCGCCGAGCACATCATCATCAGCTCCGATGCCGGACAGATCACCAATCCCTATCCCCCGGATGTCCTTGCCCTGGTTGCCAAGGGGTTGCGCTCCCGCGGTGTCACCGAGCATGAGTTGGATCTGATGTACAAAATCAATCCCGCGAAACTCCTCGGACTTCCGCCCCTCGATCCCAGCCAGATGACCATGCGCAGCCCGGCACGGTAGCTCCGCTCAATCATTGGAAAACGTAAGGCAGGTGTGAAGTCCACACCTGCCTTTTTTCCGGTCTGTCCACGGACTTTATCTGTCTTAGCTCCACAAAAAAACCGCGCAATCCCGGAAGATTACGCGGCGCCCTGCTTTTTCAGTTCTTACTATCGAAGGCTGCTGTTTTTTCTCGCCTGTGGGTCGGCCTTCACATTCAGGTTGAGCGTCCCAATCCCCGTAATTTTCGCTTCGACCTTATCGCCCGGCTTCAGAAAGACCGGCTCGGAATGTGTTTGCGATGTGCCTTGGCCAGTGCCTGACGGCGTTCCCGCGGCAATCACATCGCCGGGTTGAAGGGTCATCACATTCGTCGTCCACTCGATGAGTTCTTCAACCGTATTGATCATGTCGCTCGAGTTTCCATCCATCATGAGTTTGCCGTTCACCCAAAGCTGCTGCTGCAGGTGGGAGATATCTGGCATGAACTCCTTTGGCACGATGAATGGGCCCAGCGGTGCGAAGGTGTCGTGACCCTTCATCAGGAACCAGTCCGATCCATGCCGGGGCGGCTTCTCCGGGCGCCCGCCACGATCCGAAATGTCGAGTTCCATGGTGTACCCGAAAACATAGTTTCTGGCCTCCTGCGCGGAAACGTACTTCGCCGGACGCCCCATCACCACGCCGATCTCGGTCTCCCAGTCGATCTTCTCCCGGTCCATGGGCATCAGGATATCGTCATGATTGCCGATCAGCGATGTAACCGGCTTGAGGAAGACATAAGGCTTGCCGGGAGCCTTCCTGCGCTCCTCCGCCGCCGCTTTCTGCTGTTCGGGAGTGGCCGTCTCATTCACGTGGGAATAGTAGTTGATCGCCACGTTGACCATCGAAATTGGAGTCACCGGCGCCAGCGTGCGAACCTTGGCCACGTCGTGAACGTAAGAAGGGCGCTGCGCTCCCGTCAAACGATTGCCTTCCACCAGCGTGTTCACAATCTGGTAGATGCGCTCTGACAATCCATAATCGTAGCGGGCAATCAACTCCTTCATCTCCGCGGGCATCGGAAACTTAATGACCATCGGACTGCGTTCGAGTTCGCTGTTGGCCCGGTTCAGCTCAATCACAATGCTGTCGCGCAGCACGATTCCGATCTTTGGCTGCTCGTCGATCTCGAATGTTCCCAGCTTGAATGGCTCCGCCACCTTGGCCGGTGTCTGGGCAAGGCAAGTCCCGAGCCCTGTCAGAAAAACCACCGCCAGCAACACTCCCCACCTTGTTAACTGCATTCAACAACCTCCTCGGAACCTTGGAAAAAACCGGTAGCCATCATGTCCCAACCGCATACAAACGTCAACGCTGCCCATGGGCGTTTTCATCATGCTATTGGCCACAGAGATTTAGTATTCGTATAGCCAAGGCCGCTATCGTTCGGAAACCCGGTACTCTAACACGGTAAACGTAAGGTAGAGGGCCACAGAAAGGGCCCTGCTGGGGAGATGCATTGAATTCTGAAATCCGCTCCGGTCTACTTCGATTCGGCGTAGAACCGCCGCACGATCGCTGGAATGCTGCCGAGGCCCTTCCAGTCGGAATACTTTACGTCGAACTCCGCCGTAAGCGTCTGCCCCGCCTGCTCAGCGGTCTTGCCTTCCGCCTTCAGCTCCAGTGTGCGCTTTTGCAGGTCGCGGAACACCATCCGCTGGCTGCTGATCAGCGTCGCATCCCGCACCTCACCGTGATTGGGAAGCACGATCTTCGGCTGCAACGCTTCCATCCTGTCGATAATATCCAGCCAATTCGTCACGCTCGGCGTATGGTCGGGCATTCCCGGGTAAGATTTGCTGCCCAGAATATTGCCTCCGTGAAGCACCGAGTCTTCCACCACGTAAACGATCACGTCGCCATTGGTGCGCGCAGGCCCCATCCACATGAGCCGCACGGTAACCCCTCCCAGGTTCACCTTGGCCTCCCGTTCAAAAACAACGTTCGGCTCACGCAGCTTTACATCCTTTAATGCCGACGCCAACTCCTCTGCCCTTGAAGTAAAGGACTTCACATACTCCATCGTCTCTTCATCAATGTCCGACTTTTGCGCCACCGGTACCAGCCACACGGTATTGGGCGGAAACGACATTGCACCCGTAATGTGCTCCGGACGAAAATCCGTAGTCGCCAGATACAGTTCCGTATTCTTCGTCAGCCTCTGCACCTCGCGCACCACCACTTCTCCACTGCGCGGGCCCATCCCGGTATCCACCACCAAAGTCGCACGGCTTCCCACCACAATCATTACATTGGGAACGCCTGGCCGGTTCTTGTCGGGAATCTCATAAACATGCTCCGACAGCCGTTTCACGGCATGTTCTTCCACGATGAATGGCGTAACCGTTGCTGCCGGCTTTTGGGCCACTGCCGCTGCCGGGGCCGAGCTCTGTGCATGAACCGGAACACCCATCCCCAGAGCCAAGGCCACAGATCCTACTATCGAACTCAATCGGCACACACTCGTAAAAGCCCTCATCGGAATTCATTTCCTTTCAGATTCAATCGGCGAGAGAAGTTATCCAAGTCCGGTGACCCCTGTCAACGAACCACTTTAGTGGATTGCATGCCCCTAAAGAGTGGACTAAAGTGCCTGCCGAATTCAGGCCCAGATTGTTGTGGAGTTGTAGTGTGGCATAACTTTCCGGCCTTGCCTGCTTAATAGGTAACACCGGATAGCCTTGCTCTTCTGGCCCGGCCAGAGTTCTCTCCTACAACAAACCCTTGGAAGAAACCGGCAATTCAGAGACCGGTAAATCCTGGCCCCCGGAAACTCGG
>DASZRZ010000213.1:0-2733 GCA_035548935.1 Terriglobales bacterium | reverse complement strand
AGCGTATTATGCTCGCGGCACCCGGGGAGCCCGGTGGGGCAGATGGGCGGCAATCGCGGCTGTTCTATGGGTGGTGCTTACCGTGGGTTTTGAATTTCTGTTCGGACATTACGTTCAGGGAGCACCGTGGAACGAGTTGCTTGCTGCCTATGCCATCTGGAATGGAAAGCTCTGGCCGCTGGTGCCGCTGACGGAGGCGATTTCGCCTATTGTCATGGGGTCGTGGGCCAACCGGGCACATTCCGGCGAGAGCCAATCCAATAACACGGAACCGAAATATTCCGGGGAAGGATAACCGGCTGCCTGTGCGTGTTCTTTTACTCAGCGATATCCACGGAAACCTTGAGGCGCTGGAAGCCTGCCTGAAGGCTGCGCCCGCTTATGATGTTGTTGCGAATCTGGGCGACCTGGTGGGCTATGGCGCGAGTCCGAATGAGGTCGTGGAGCGGGCCCGCGGACTGGACGGCTTGTGGGTTCGGGGAAATCACGACAAGGCTTGCAGCGGGATATCGAGCATCGAGGATTTCAATCCCGTGGCAGGAATGGCCGCGCTTTGGACGCGCACCATGCTTACGCAGGAAAACATTGCGTGGCTGCGAGAGCTCCCCGCAGGTCCGGTGGCAATGAAAGAGCTGAAGAACGTGGGCTTCGTGCATGGGTCCCCATTGGACGAAGACGAATATGTACTGAGTGTGAGGGGAGCAACGGAGTGCCTGCAAGGCGCGGAATCGGCGATCACTTTTTTTGGGCACACACACATTCAGGGCGGATTTATGCTCGAGGACGAAAGTCCCTCTGCGCTGTTACCGCGCTACGAAGGCGGTGCCATGGAGCGCTTTGAACTGCCGCTGCGCCGGGGAGCACGCTATCTGATCAATCCGGGATCGGTAGGACAGCCGCGAGACAGCGACTGGCGCGCGGCATTTGCTGTGTTCGATTCGGACGCCCCCAGCATTACATGGTTCCGCGTGCCTTATCCGGTGGAGACGGCGCAGAAGCGGATTCGGAACGCAGGACTTCCGGAACGGCTAGCGGCACGGCTTTCCGTGGGGCGATGAGGGAAGGTTAAAGCTTTTCCGAATTTCCGATAAACTTTGGAAATGCCCTATCGCGCCTTCCCTCCCCGTAGAAAAACCTCCCCTTCCAGCCCTGATTTGTTTGGATCACGAGCTCCCCAGCCTCCGGAGAAGTACCTGGTGGCGCACATCGATGGCGGGGCGCGGGGCAATCCCGGACCGGCTGGATATGGAGTGGTTGTTCAGGATGAATCGGGACATCCCGTGGCGGAATTCAGCGAGTACCTGGGACACCAGACAAACAATTACGCCGAATACATGGGACTGCTGGCGGCGCTGAGCTATGCCGGGGAGCATCCGGCAAAGGCGCTGAAGGTGGTGAGCGATTCGGAACTGATGGTGAAGCAGATCAAAGGCGAGTATAAAGTCCGCAGCGAGAATCTGCTGGAGCTGTATCAGCGGGCGAAACAGATGATCCGGCCGTTACAGTGGTTTTCCATTCAACATACGTTGCGGGAGGGAAACCGCGACGCCGACCGGCTGGCGAACAAGGCAATGGACGAGGGTTCGCGAAGACGCTAGGAAGTGACGAAATCTAAATGCAAAAGGCCACGGCGATTGCCGTGGCCTTTTGCGTTTGTCGCATAGGTGGAGCGCCTCAGGGAACGACGACGCCGGTTGCGGCCATTTTGAACTGGCCTCCATCCTTAAAGAGGAGACCGCGAACGATGGCCCGCGAACCGTTGGTGATGGTAACCGATCCACCGCTGACCGTACCTGAAAGCCTGGTTTTACCGACCTGCATGAACACCTGAATGCTGCTTGCGCCGGTGATGCGAGACAGGGCGGAGTCCGAAGGCAAAAGCAGCGTGAAGGTGGTTCCGCCGGTAAAGGCCGAGACCTGTCCGGCGGCTGGCTGAGATTCCAGCGTAATGTGGCTGGCTATCAGGGTGGTGGTAGAGATGGTGCTATCGGTTACGGCCACAGACGGAAAAGGCGCGTGTACTTCAACGGCCTGTCCGGGATTGAGCGAGGCGGCGGTAAAGACCGGGGTGAAGGGTAGCTTTGTAAGGTCGAAATCGTCGGAATCGATGAGGAAGACGGTGCTGGCACCGACATTAATGTTGATTTCGCGTCCTGCAAGAGAGGATGGCAATCCGGCGGTTGCATTATGCGCGAGCAGGACAAACTGGGTGACGGGTGAGCCAGTGGTGTTTTTGACCAGTCCTTCCAGTCCGATATTTGCTGGCGCCGGGAGGCTGATGACTTTCCTGGCGAGGAGTTGACCGCCATCGCTGAAAGCCGCGATTACGCTCACCATCATGCCGGGGGTGAGGGAGCCAATGCCGCTGATTCCGACGAACTGTGTCTGATTATCGGTGTTGATGCGGACGGTGTTCTGCCCGAAGCGGACGTTAAGGGAGAAGGTGGTTCCTGAGACCGAATCCACCCGGCCAATCAGGGGTTCGAAGCGCGGCGGCAAAGAGGTTCCCTGAAGCGAAGAGTGGGTGGCCAGGAAGCGGGGATTGAATGTTATATTTCCAGCGGAATCGACCGAAACGGAATCGCCAACGCTGAGATCAAGATTCAGATTGACCGCCGTACCGCCCAGCGCCAGAGCAGGACTGAGAGCAATGGTACGAATGGTTGTCTGCTGAAGCGTGCGCGTGACTGTGTTTCCGCTCACGGGATCAACGACCGTCACCTGTGGAGAGGA
>DASZRZ010000212.1:0-6481 GCA_035548935.1 Terriglobales bacterium | reverse complement strand
CCTGCAAATTCAGAAGCAGCCCGGCACCAATGCCATTGAGGTGCGCGATAACGCGGTCGAGGCACTGGCGCATACGCGATCTCAACTGCCGCCATCGGTTGAGGTCACCACCATGATGGATCACTCGCAGGGTATCCGGGCGGCTTTTCACGATATCCAGGTCACGCTGGCTCTGGCTCTGGGGCTGGTGATCATGGTGATCTTTTTATTCCTGCGAAATGCCTCGGCCACTGTGATTCCCAGCCTGGCGCTGCCTTTCTCCCTGCTTGGCACGTTTGGCGTTATTTACCTCTTTGGCTTCAGCCTCAACAATCTCTCCCTGATGGCGTTGATCCTCTCGGTTGGCTTCGTGGTGGACGATGCGATCGTGATGCTGGAAAACATCATGCGTCACATGGAAATGGGCGAAAAGCCGCTGGAGGCTGCGCTGAATGGCTCCCGCGAAATCAGCTTTACCATCGTGTCCATGACGCTTTCCCTGGCAGCGGTATTCATCCCGGTGCTGTTCATGGGAGGAATGTTGGGCCGGTTGCTGCGCGAATTCGGAATCACCATCTGCGTGGCGGTTCTGATCTCCGGCGTGGTTTCGTTAACGCTCACGCCCATGCTTGCCAGCCGTTTCCTTCGGGCCCACTCCAACCGCCCCCCGGGACGTTTTCACACGGTGACCGAAGAATTCTTTGACCATTCGCTGCGCATTTACGATCGCAGCCTGCAGTGGGTCTTGCGTCATCGCCCGGCTACCATGGTGGTGTCACTGGGCACGCTTCTGGCGACCATCGCCCTGTTCATAGTGATTCCCAAAGGCTTTGTTCCGGACGAAGACACGGCTGAGTTGCGCGTTAACGTGGAAGCAACCCAGGGAACCTCTTCCGAGCAGATGGCCGGCTACATGCTCTCGCTGGCGCGTCTTATGGCTGACGATCCCAACATTCGTAGTTTGAGCATGAGGTCCGCGGGATCGGACGCCACCGGACAAATCAACGTTCACCTCAATCCTCCGAATGAACGAAAGAAAAGTTCCATCCAGCTTGCACGCGAGTACCGCACCAAATTGGCGGTGATCCCCGGTGTTCGTATCACCACCCGGATACCGCCCGCCATCAGTGTGGGAACGGTGGAGGGAAGAGCCCTTTACCTGTTCACGATGCAGAGTTCCAATATCGAAGAGCTCTACCGGGAAGCCGACATATTCGAGCAGAAGATGCGCCGCCTGCCCGCGCTGCAGGATGTTTCCAGCGACTTGCAGATTAAAAAACCCGAGCTTCACGTGGTAATGGACCGCGATGCGGTAGCCGCTTACAAGCTTACGGCTCAAGACGTGGAAGATGCGCTGAGTGCGGCCTATAGCGATCGCCTGGTTTCCACCATTTATGCACCGGACGCGCAGTACAAGGTGCTGATGGAAGTGGCGCCGGAATATCACGAGAATCAGAACGCCCTGGATTTGCTCTACGTAAAGTCCACGGAAGGCCATCTGGTGCCGCTACGGAGCGTGACCAAAACAACCCAGGCCGTCGGCGCCCAGAGCGTGAACCATTACGGACAGCTTCCAGCGGTTACTCTGTCGTTCAATCTGCGGCAGGGAGCTGCGCTGGGAGACGGCGTCGAGCAGATTCAAAAGCTCGCCAATACAGAACTTCCGGCTTCCATTACCACTACCTTCCAGGGTTCAGCCGCAACCTTCCAGAAATCGCAGAAAAATCTTTTACTGCTTCTGATCGTGGCGATTCTGCTCATCTACATCGTTCTGGGTATTCTGTACGAGAGCTATATTCATCCCATCACCATTCTCTCCGGGTTGCCGTCAGCTGGGCTGGGCGCTCTGGTTACTCTCATTCTTTTCCGGTCGGATCTTAATATCTACGGATTTGTCGGACTGATCATGCTGGTGGGAATCGTCAAGAAGAACGCCATCATCCAGATTGACTTTGCCCTCGACGCCGAACGCAACGAGGGGAAAAGTGCGGAAGAAGCCATCTATCAGGGATGTCTGGTTCGCTTCCGTCCCATCATGATGACCACCATGGCCGCGCTGCTGGGCTCGCTACCCATCGCCCTCGGCTACGGACAGGGTGGCGAGGCCCGCATGCCGCTTGGACTCACAGTGGTTGGCGGACTGCTTTTTTCCCAGCTCATTACTCTTTATCTCACCCCTGTGGTCTACACTTACCTTGCTGCCTTCCAGGAGAGGATTGGCAAACGCAAGAAAACCGATGCGCATCTTCCCCGGCTTCACGAGCCCGTTACTCCCGTCTGAGCGCGGCGCCGCCGCTGTTTTCTTGCCGCAACTTCGCGTGATGCATGAATAGTTCCGCCCAGCTCCCACCCGTTCTTGCTGTGAGCGGACTCTGTAAGGTGTACGGCACAACGGTGGCGGTGGATGGCATCTCCTTCGAGCTTAATCAGGGGGAAATTCTCGGGCTGTTGGGTCCGAACGGAGCGGGAAAAACCACCACGATCAGCATGCTTCTGGGTGTTCTCGAGCCTACCTCGGGCAGCATTACCGTTGGCGATCTCAATCTGCGCACCCACCGCACTCAGGTGCTTGGACTTTCCAACTTCGCGGCGGTTTATGCGCCTCTGCCGGGCAATCTTACCGTGGAACAGAATCTACGCATCTTCGGCATGATCTACGGCGTTCCCTCGCTGACGCGGCGCATCGATGAACTGCTTGAACAGTTCGATCTGCTTCACTTCCGTCATGTGAAGTGCGGGGTGCTCTCTTCCGGAGAGCAGACCCGCGCCTGCCTCGCCAAGGCCATGCTCAACCAGCCGCGGCTTCTGCTGCTGGACGAGCCCACCGCATCGCTGGATCCCTCCACCGCGCGCGACATCCGCGACCGCATTCGAGGCTTCGCCGCTCAGGGCGTAGCTGGAATTCTTTGGACCTCGCACAATATGTACGAAGTAGAAGAGGTCTGCGACCGTGTGCTCTTCCTCTCACGCGGGAAGATTCTTCTCGAAGGCGACCCCAAAACTTTGCCGTCGCAGTACGGACATCATTCGCTGGAAGATCTCTTTATCGCCCTTGCGCGGGAGCCCCTGGCGCAGGGAACCGTGTGACCCGTATGCGATTCACTCCCACCACCGCCATCCTACTGCGACAGTATTACCTGATGCGCGGCAGCCTGGCGCGCATCGTGCCCCTGTTTGCCTGGGTAGCCCTCGATATTGTTTTATGGGGCTTCTTTACCCGCTACCTCAACAGCGTAGCCACTCCGGGTTTTAACTTTATTCCGGCATTGCTGGGCGCGGTGCTTATGTGGGACTTCTTCGGACGCGTAATGCAGGGGGTCTCCATGGCGTTTCTCGAAGATGTATGGTCACGCAATTTTCTGAACATCTTTGCTTCGCCGCTCTCCATCCCGGAATATCTCGGAGGATTGGTTCTGACCAGCATTGCCACCAGCCTCTTCGGACTGACCGTGATGCTGCTGCTGGCCACTACTTTTTTCGGATTGTCATTCTTCGCCTATGGGCTGATGCTCCTGCCCTTTCTACTCGTGCTTTTTCTGTTCGGAATCTCTTTGGGGATCGTTGCCAGCGCCATGGTGCTACGGCTGGGCCCGGCATCGGAGTGGTTTGTGTGGCCCATACCGGCGCTGCTTTCTCCCTTTGCCGGTGTCTTTTATCCCGTGTCCACTCTGCCGCCATGGATGCGGGCAATCTCGCGTATTCTTCCGCCTTCGTATGTTTTCGAAGCGATGCGCGGCATGATCGCCGGACGGCCAGCTTCGTTCGCCATTCTGTCAGCGAGTATTTGTTTGGCGGTTGGCTACATTCTGCTCTCCTGCTGGTTTTTCCTTCGCATGTACCGTCACGCCGTGCGCACCGGGCTCATTGCCCGCTACAGCGCCGAAAGCGTGAGCTAGGCAGATTGCTACCGCAACCTTTTTGATCCCCTTTACCATCTATTTGGATTAGCCGGTGAGCAATATTGACCACTGGCACTAGCCTGCAAGGAGTATGCTAAGGGTGTTCAGTCGAAGACTGATATTAAGTGATATCAGGAGCAACACCCATGGCTTCAGCACAAACCGCGCTCCGCAAGAGCGGATTAAATGGAAAACTGAAGTTCGATGCCGAGGCGTTCCTGGTGAAAACCGGTCTGGCGAAAAACGTAGTGTCCCTCGAAAAGAAGGAGACTGCCTTTTCACAAGGCGATCTTGCCGATGCGATTTTCTTCATCCAGAAAGGCCGGATCAAGCTTACTGTCACCTCCAAAACGGGGAAGGAAGCTACGATTGCCCTGCTGAATGCGGGAGAATTCGTAGGTGAGGAGTGCCTCGCTACCTCCCAATCCGTTCGCATTGCCACCGCTGCCGCAATGACGGAAACCACCATGTTGAGGATCAACAAAAAGGACATGGTTCGAGTGCTTCACGAAGAGCATGTATTCTCAGACGGATTTGTCGCATTCCTGCTGGCGCGCAATGCGCGTATTCAGGCCGATCTGATCGACCAGCTGTTTAACTCCAGTGAAAAACGGCTGGCCCGGGTTCTTTTGCTGCTGGCACAGTTTGGTAAAAGTGGCGAACCCGATACCGTGATTCCAAAAATGAGCCAGGAAACTCTCGCGGAAATGATTGGCACTACGCGTTCGCGTGTAAGCTTCTTTCTGAACCGCTTCCGCAAGATGGGTTTTATTGAATACAACGGCGAGATTAAAGTCCACAGCTCACTTCTGAATATCATTCTGCACGATTAACTCAGCCTGATCTGATGCCACAACGGATGGACGAGGGAAAGTCCGGAGTTCAGCGTGTTGCTTGAAGCTCTGCCCCGCCAGACTTCTCCTGGGCGTGCTGGCGCTCCGTGAGAGTCTGAAGCACGTTGCACGCCTGCACGTGGCGTGGATGCGCTGAGATCGCCGTATACGATAACCCCAGGAAGCTTCGCTGGGTTATTTCCGTTACTTCAACCGAGTTGAAGTTTCCGGCTTCTGCAATGTCGAGGATATGTTGCATGGCGCGGCGCTTGCTCTTTGCGGTTTCTGCTCCCCAAAATGTGGCATGCGAGGATGCGGCAAAAAACATGAAGCTCCAGCCTGCAGCGCGGATGGCGCGCTCCAGACTGAAGCCGTCATGAGACTTCACCACGCGCCAGTTCTTCGAATAAGTATCGCTGGTAAGGGAAACGGGGGAGGGAAGCACCAATCCTTCGCGAACCATGAGAAGGCCGGCTTTCAGAGTGAAGTCCATGATCGTCCGCCTCTCTAAAGCCGTTCCGACAAGGTAAGCGGCTCAATCAGCGGAAGCAGTCCAGGGGAACCGGACTCTTCTCCCGGTGGATCTCCCTCGCGCAACTGAAAGGTCGCCGCCGGATACTTCTTTGCAAGACGCGCCAGGGAAGCCCGCGCCGCTACGACCGACCGGAATCTTTTTGCGAGGATGGTTTTCTCCCTTTCGATCACAATGACACCGTACATAGATCAACTCCTTGATCTCTTACCCGGGCTTATCCTGCTGGTAACCGGATTGAACACGGTAATGGCCAATCCGATGACCAGCAGGAATGCATCAGGTTCCCACGATGGAAGAGCTGAAGCCGGTAAACTTCAAACTACTTCGCCGCTACAGCCTGCGCCTTTGCCCCGCGTATCGCGTTCAGGAACGCTTGTGCGGTTGCCGGCGCCGCTACCTTACCCAGCAGGATGGCCCGGGGAGTAACGTTCCGGGAATAGATCGCCCGCCGTGAATCGGCATCCTCGCGAATGGACGCTCCTTCCAGGGTGAGCCCGGCAAATGCACCTTTGGCGCGTGAGTAGGTCAGTACTTCAGCCTCAAGCTTCCAGTCCGTTCCCGCCGAAGCGTGACGTCCTACAGGTCCTGCTGCCGCTGACGCATCTGCGCCAAGCTGAAGATTGCTGGAAAGCAGCTTCTGCATGCCTTTTTCATTCTGGATGATCATTACCAGGTCGACGGCTTCTATGCCAATCTGGGCTCCCCAGCTTCCGCCGGAGATGGTAATGAACGCCGGAGCGCTCCATCCCTTTGCTGTACGGCAAGTAGCGAGGCCCTTACCGTGCTTTGCCCCGAAAATAAATCCGCCCTTTACCAGATGGGGAACAACCGCGACACATTTCGCGTTTTCCAGTACCTCTTCGGGAATGCCTTTGTCGGGAGCGGCCATAATCTCCTGCATCACGGAAGCCGCCTTATCCATTCGATCAATGGCTTCCTGGCGATCAGATTCCGCCCATCCCAGGGTGGTGATGCCAAGCATTGCCACAAGTACCATTGCTTTTACCATTTGAATAATCCTCTTTTGGTTGTGAAACGTCGTGTTATTCGTTGAATTCGAGTTCATATGCACACTTGATTGTGAATCAAGCATATGGACCCCAGGGACGAATGTCTGAGCTATAACGCTCAGAACACCCGATCAAGATCGATAAGAGGTTGGATGCGGATTACTGGGCGGGTGGTGCCACGGCGCCATTTGCCACAGAACCATCAACGACAGGCGTGGCCTTAAG
>DASZRZ010000211.1:0-2925 GCA_035548935.1 Terriglobales bacterium | reverse complement strand
GACGTTTGTGGGGGAGGGGTCTTGAGCCAGTGCAGCCATGCTCAGCAGGATCGTGATGGCAAATAGCAAAGTCAGCTTTTTCAAAAGGAACTCCTGTGGCAGATGCCTGCCGTGTTGCTTTGTCTTGACCCGTGAACTGTTCGGTTCCACTCGTGATGCCGGAGTCTTCACGGCGCTCAAATGAATGTTGGGCTGCCAATCGGCTGGATGTGGTCGCTTTGAGGTGACTCGTGCGGGGTATCACCTTCGGCAATCAGAGAATGAGGGCTACGAATCAGCTGTCGTCGCTCTCTCGACACACTCAGGAGAACTGAAGAATGACAGGTATAGACTTCCGTGTCTGAGCAATAAGGCTCACATCTGGAACGATGGTGTCTTCTGGCGGTCCGGGAACCGTTGGGGGAAGAGTTGGCGTCAGCGCTCAGGCTTTCGTG
This sequence comes from Terriglobales bacterium, assembly GCA_035548935.1. GTDB lineage: Bacteria > Acidobacteriota > Terriglobia > Terriglobales > Acidobacteriaceae > DASZRZ01. Next base: position 2,491 of record DASZRZ010000211.1, on the reverse strand, counting down.
ATCCGTTCTATCGCAGACATCGCTTGCGCCAGACGCCGTTAACCTTCAAACTGATAGCGTGAAGGTTTATGCCAAGTATGTGACCTCCTCGATGGCTCCGGAGCACTTTCCGCCGTCGGGGCCTCCTGAAGTCGCGTTCATTGGGCGCTCGAATGTCGGAAAGTCGAGCCTCATCAATGCATTGTTGGGCGAAAAAATAGCAAAAACCAGCTCGACTCCGGGCCGTACCCGAGCCATTAATTTCTTCGAGGTGCGTAAACACGGCCAATCCAATCCCGACCTGATGTTTGTCGACCTGCCCGGATATGGCTACGCTAAGCTGCCGACCGCGGTGACAGCCCAATGGCCGTCCTTTATCGAACCTTACCTGGAAAGCCGCCCGAACCTAGCGCTGGTGATGGTGCTGGTCGATAGCAGCATTCCGCCCCAGCAGAGCGACCGCGTCATGGTCGATTGGCTCCAGCGCAAGGAGCGTCCCTTTGTGGTCGTGGGGACAAAGGCTGACCGTCTTTCGGGAAACAAGCTGCACGTGTCGTTGCAGAGCCTGAAGTCGGAGTTCGAAACCGGAAGGATTGTGACCTTTTCCGCCAAAACCCGCACCGGCCATAACGAGCTGTGGAATGAGATCCGGATGGCCGTTGAAGCTCATCAAGATGAGCTCCGCCAGAGCTCTGCCAGCGGTATTGGCTAGTCCGGAAAGTTGCCGGAACGGCGGAACGAGCCACGGGCTGACCTCGCCCGCCGCTATGGCTTACAATAATAGGTTCCAGACATCGAACGGATCGGATGAGTGCGCGGCCAACTGGTTTTGAGCGCAATCCGGAGGAGAGCATTATGGTGGAGAAGAATGGATCCCACGGGGTCAACGGCGCGAGCGGCGCTAACGGCCTGCGGTTGAAGGTTGGTCTGGCGGAGATGCTCAAGGGTGGCGTGATTATGGACGTCACCAACGTCACGCAGGCGGAGATTGCCGAAAAGGCAGGGGCCGTGGCAGTTATGGCCCTGGAGCGTGTGCCTGCCCAGATTCGGGCCGAGGGCGGCGTTGCCCGCATGGCTCAGCCCAAGAAGATTCGCGAGATTATGGCGGCTGTGTCCATTCCTGTGATGGCAAAATGCCGCATCGGACACTTTGCCGAAGCCCAGGTACTTCAGGAACTCGGCGTGGATTACATCGATGAGTCCGAGGTTCTGACGCCGGCTGATGAAGAGCATCACGTCGATAAGCACGCATTCAAGGTTGCGTTCGTCTGCGGCGCCCGCAATCTGGGAGAGGCTCTCCGCCGCATCGGAGAAGGCGCGGCCATGATCCGCACCAAGGGCGAGGCAGGAACCGGCGATGTAGTTCATGCAGTGAAGCACATGCGCCAGATCATGAAGGAAATTCGCGCCCTTGCCAGCTTGCGCGAAGAGGAGCTTTATTCCGCGGCCAAGGACTTTCAGGCCCCGCTGGAACTCGTAAGACTGGTGGCCCGTGAAGGCAAGCTGCCGGTGCCTAATTTCTCCGCGGGCGGAATTGCCACCCCGGCAGATGCTGCCCTGGTCATGCAGCTTGGCGCCGAGTCGGTCTTTGTAGGCTCAGGCATCTTTATGCAGGACTCCGTGAACTTCGCGCCCACCGACGAAGCCGAGCGTCGCGCTCGTGCCATTGTCCGCGCCGCCACCCACTACAACGATCCCAAGGTGCTGCTCGAGGTAAGCGAGGACGTACCCTCCTCCATGAAGGGACTCGCCATCTCCGGGCTTACCGATGCTCAAATGCTGCAAACCAGGGGCTGGTAGCATCGCGGCGAATCCAATTTCTTCGCATTGCGCTTCAACTTCATGAGATTCGCTTCATGAGATTGCAGGCACTGGATTTGCGCGCACTGGGTTTTCCCGCATTGAGTTTTCAAACATTGGGTTTTCACAAATTGGGTTTTCACAAATGAAGCTGGGTGTGCTTGCTCTCCAGGGTGACTTCGACGCTCATCGCAAGCGCCTGGAAGAACTGGGCGCAACTGTTGCGCTGGTAAAAAAGCCTGCTCAGCTCGATGAGGTGGATGCGCTTGTCATTCCTGGCGGTGAGTCCACTTCCTTTCTAAAACTTCTTGGAGAGCAGGGAATTGAACAGTTAAGGGCTTTCGTCAGGTCCAAACCCACGTTCGGCACCTGCGCCGGAGCCATACTGTTGGCCCGGCAGATTGAAAATCCTGCACAAACCGGGCTGGGCGGGATCGACATCATAATCCGGCGCAACGCTTACGGCCGCCAGGCCGACAGTTTCGTGGATAACGCTGTAACCAGTCTCGGATCGGAGCCGCTGGAGATGGTATTTATCCGCGCTCCTCGCATTGAGAAGGTGGGTCCCGGAGTCGAGGTGCTGGCCCGCCACGGAGAAGACCCGGTATGGGTGCGGCAGGGGAGCGTGATGGCCGCGACCTTTCATCCGGAACTCTCCCCCGATACGCGGGTACACCAGTACTTTTTGGATGTGGTCGCCAGCCGTCCTCGC
>DASZRZ010000210.1:0-8681 GCA_035548935.1 Terriglobales bacterium | reverse complement strand
GTAGTGGCTCCTTGTTCGTGGGGGAAAGACAAAAAGCAAACGAGCCCTGCACCGGGCATGCCGCAATGTGTTGCTTGCGGTGCCTCGGCGCAGGGCTCGTTTTTATACGGTAGGCCTGCGTTAGCTATTTAGTTGTTCATTACCGGAACTCCGCCGGTGACGGAATTCCTTGGTTTCGGACTCAATGGATTCGGACTCAATTGCAGGAAGCCCGACCTCGCGTCCGAAAAACTTTCAGCCCAGATCCCCGCCCCATCCGTGCAGGTCATTCTTGCGGCGGAAATATCCTTCTTCGTATCCCGATTTAACCACCTGTCCGTTCTGCACTACGATGCTCAGGCGGCCATTAAAGCGCATCTTTTCCAGCAGACGCTCTGTCGACGCCGACAGTAATTCGGAATCCTGTACCTTCCGCCGCAGCTCAAGAAACGTTGTCTCGTCGACTGCCCGGTCAGCAGCTCGCCCGCTGGCCGCCGCCTCGACCGAAACGGGAACTAAAGCCGAATTGGGAGCCGCTGCTCCCGAATTCTTCGACATGCATGCCTCGTCTCTAACAACCTGAGCTATAGTTGCGGACCCTAACATATAGCTTTCTGTAAATCAACGTCAACAACTTTGATATCATTTAGCTATTTTATTGTAATAATGCTATAGCAAATGGCTATACATGTTGCTGCAAAGATATGGATTTCCAAACACTTCAGGACCGCCTGCGGAAACTGCTACGGTCGCGAGTTGAGACTGGCGACCTTACGGGCCTCTCCCTCGCCCGCCGCAGCGGCTTCCGCCAGGCTCACATTTCCAATTTCCTGAATCAGAAACGCGGCTTGAGCCTCGACGCAATGGATCGCATCCTCGAGGTCTTGCGATTGGACATCTTCGACCTGCTCGAGCCCGTCGAGGTGAACCGCCACGCCAGCAAGATCGCTCCTTCGGAAGATGACTTCGAAAATGTTGTCCTGGTCGATGGCGGTATCGCCGCCACCGAACCCCTGATCACGGGCGAGCATGTGAAGGACGTGCTGAAATTCAAAAAGAACTTTCTGCGCCGCCTTCGCGCCGATATCGCTGGCTCACGCGAGCACTGGAGCCGCTTTCTGCTGGTCAAGGTGGATGCTCACAACGCAATGAGCATGTACCCACGCCTTCTTCCCGGCGCCACTTTACTGATCGACCGCCACTATAACTCCCTGCGTCCCTATCACCGCAAAGACCGCAATATGTATGCCGTGCGTGCTCATCAGGGATGCGTCATCCGTTACGTTGAACTTGCCGATCAGAACCTCGTGCTGCGGCCTCACAACGAGCACTATCCCGTCTCCGTGCTTCCCATTGAAGAAGGCAATACCTTCGACCACTACATCGTGGGACGCATCTGCCACATCGCCACTGAAACCTAGCCGCATCTATCCGCGCCCCAGCCTCCATGCATGTCGCCGGTTTTTTCCACCCTCACTGCCGGACATCCTCGCCGCGTCTGCTATCATCAGCCTCTTTGCCGCCACCCGGTGGCTTTCTCTTTTGGAGGCATTCATGGATGAAGTCCCAACCCTGTCCGTTGGCTCCCGCCGCGATCAGGATATCGCTCTCGACATGATGAAATTCATCGCCATGACCACTGGCCTGGGCAAAACCGGAACACCCGGAGCCGGATTTCAGGGCGGGACCGTTCCTCGCGCAGAAGACTACGCCGAACACCTGATTCAGCTCTATGGGCGCTGTCTCACCGCCGTACAGTCGAAGCGCTAGCTGCTCCGGCGACCGCGTCAGACCGGTTTTTCAGACAAAAAAACGCGGCGTCCCGATGGGCGCCGCATTTTCGTTTTTAGATGGAATCGTCTTTATCCCAGCGGCTCGTTCCACTTCTCCAGGAATTGCGCTACCGCGCGCAAAAACTGGTCGGCCACAGCGCCGTCGATCACCCGATGATCGTAGCCGATCGAGATGTGGCAGATGGACCGGATTGCAATCGAGTCGCTTCCGTCCGGTGCAGTGATCACCACCGGCTGCTTCTTGATCGACCCAATGCCCATGATCGCCGACTGCGGTTGCAGGATGATGGGCAGTCCGAACATCTGGCCGAAGCTTCCCGGGTTCGTGATCGTAAATGTTCCTCCCTGGACCTCATCGGGAACGAGCTTCTTTGCCCGTGCGCGGTCCGCCAGGTCCAGAATCGAACGCTGCAACCCCAGGAAGTTCTTCTCCTCCGAATTCTTGATCACCGGCACAATCAATCCCCAGTCCAGAGATACCGCAATGCCGATGTTCATGCTCCGGTGGTAGCGGATGAAGTCCCCTTCCATCGAACTGTTCATGATGGGGAACTGGCGCAGCGCCTCAACCGCGGCTCGCACGAAAAATGTCGTGTAGGTCAGCCGTGTCCCGGTCTGCTGTTCAAAACGCCGTTTCTCTTTCTCACGCAACGCCACCAGTCGCGTCATATCCACTTCATAGACGCTATGCACGTGCGCGCTGGTACGCTTCGATTCCACCATGCGCTCTGCGATCTTCTTGCGCATTGGCGACAGCGGCACCAGGTCTCCCGGCGCGCCGCCAGCCGGTGCGGCTGCTGCGGGCTTCGCGGGTTGCGCTGCCGGAGCCGCCTGTGCCGGGGCTTTCGTCTTTTGTCCCGCCACAAACTGCTGGATGTCTTCCTTCGTGATCCTTCCGCCCATGCCGCTTCCCGGCACCTGCGCCAGGTCCACGCCATGCTCCTTGGCCATCTTGCGAACCAGCGGGGAAGAATGCACCCGGTCTGAGCCCGAGGTTTCTTCCGTGGCCTCCACGGTCTTCGCCGCCACCGCGGCTGCCGGAGCGGAAACACCTGCGCCCGGTGCCGCCACCGCAGCCGTTCCTTCGGCGGCAATCGTGGCAACCACCGTATTCACCTGTACCGTCTGTCCTTCGGTTGCACGAATCTCCTGCAGCACTCCCGAAACCGGTGCCGGAATCTCTGCATCCACCTTGTCGGTGGAGATTTCAAACAGCGGCTCGTCCTGCCGCACATGGTCTCCCGGCTTCTTCAACCACCTCGTAATCGTTCCCTCAAAGATGGATTCGCCCATCTGCGGCATCGCCACATCGGTCGCCGGTCCGCTTGCCACCGGTGCCGTTGGCTGCGAACTCCCCTTCGAAGCCGGAGCAGCCGCCGCTGGGGCAGCCGCGCTCGCCGCTGGAGCCTTCGTGGCAGCGGCCTGTACGGGTGCCGCGCTGCCCGGAGCGCCATCGCCATCAATGATGCCAACGATGGTATTCACCTGGACGGTATCGCCCTCTTTCGCGCGCACCTCTTTCAGCACGCCGCTGGCAGGTGAGGGAATCTCCGCGTCAACCTTGTCGGTGGATATCTCAAACAGTGGCTCGTCTCTCTCGACGCGCTCTCCGGTTCGCTTCAACCACTTGGTGATGGTGCCTTCAAAAATCGATTCGCCCATTTGGGGCATGATCACGTCAGTCGGCATTCCTGCTCCGTCAACCCCGTTGCGGCCGTGGACCGCTACTGGGGAAATTGTCTCGCTTCGCACAATCTAATGAGCGAATTGCGGCAAACTCGTCATTATACGCAATCGCCCCGTGGCGCAACACCGCCCCGGGTGACGAACGTACCCTGCCGTCCAATGGAAACCGGCAGACTTTCAACTTTTCCTCTGGTTCTGGATGGCGTCCGTTCTCTGCATGCTCGGCGGCAAATGATTCAGACCTATCCCTGGAACGTCTGCTCCTCGCCTGCTATCCGGCGCTCTGCTTCCGGTGCCTTCATCGGTACATCGACCGCGCGGCCCAGCAGTGCATCCAGCGTGTCCACCCACACGATCTGCCGCTGGAATACCCGTCCGAAGTTGCGCGTTACCGATTCGCAAACCTCTTGCATGTCCAGCGTTCTGGATGTTTCCCTGTTGAGCGAGGTCACGCTCTTCTCCTTGAGCCCGCAGGGAACGATAAGCTCAAAGGATTCCATGTCTGTGCTTACATTCAGAGCGAAGCCGTGGGAGGTCACCCCCCGCGATATATGAACCCCGATGGCCGCGACCTTTGCGGGATGCGGTCCTTCCGTCCATACTCCGGTCACTCCCGGAATGCGCCCAGCCGCCACGGAAAACTCGGCACAGGTGCGAATCAGCACCTCTTCCAGCCGCCGCACGTAGTCCACGGCGCCCAGAGTTTTTCTTTGCCCATCCGTGGTGGTGAAGGCGCGAAGATCGAAGATGGGATATCCCACCAGTTGCCCCGGCCCGTGGAAGGTCACATCGCCCCCGCGATCGCATTCCACCACGGCAACCCCCCGGCTCTTCAGCAGTTCTTCGGAGGCCAGCACGTGCTGCCGCTTTGCATTTCTCCCCAGCGTGATGACCCCGGGATGCTCCAGCAGTAGCATCGTGTCGCTGATCTTCTCTGCCTTGCGCAGTTCCACCAGCGACTGCTGGAGTTCGAGTCCCATGGTGTAGTCCACCATGCCGAGTTGGACAACTGCTATCAACTCACGCCTGTGTCAAAACCGGGAGCACTCCATCCCTATGCGTTGATGGCCAGCCCTTCAACGCTGCTCATTGCGTCCAGCATGCCCTCTGCCAGCGTGGGATGCGCGTGGACCATGTACAGGAAGTCATCCACGGTAGCTTCAAGCTCGATCGCCGCCACCGCCTCCGAGATCAACTCCGTAGCGCTGGGTCCAATAATATGAACGCCCAGAATTTCGCCGTACTGCGCATCCGCCACCACTTTAATGAATCCCTCGTGCGCGCCAACAATGCTTGCCCGCGAATTCGCCGTGAACGGAAATTTCCCGATCTTCACCTTGTGGCCCAGCTCCCGGGCCTTGGCCTCTGTCAGGCCAACGCTGCCGATCTCCGGATGGCAGTACGTGCATCCCGGAATACGGTTTGCGTGGAGAGGCTTTGCCGGCTTGCCTGCAATCTTCGCCGCAACCACCAGACCCTGCATCGATCCCACATGCGCCAGTTGCGGGAACCCCGCCGCGCTGTCGCCCACCGCGTAAACCCCCGGCTCCGCCGTCTGCATCCATTCGTTGGTCTTGATGAATCCGCGATCCAGCTGAACAGCGGTCTTCTCCAGTCCAACATCTTCCGTTCGCGGCTTCCGTCCCACCGCAATCAGCACCTTCTCGGCTTCGATTTTCTGGCTCTTGCCCTCTACCTCGAACTCCACCGTCACACCCGTTTTGCTGCGCTCAATTTTCTTGACGCTGGCATTTACATGCGTGGCGATCTCTTTCTTGCGGTAGGCGCGCGCCAGTTCTTTGGAGATTTCCTCGTCCTCCACCGGCACAATCCTCGGCAGCATCTCAAGAACGGTTACCGCCGTCCCGAATGAGTTGTAAATCGAGGCGAACTCCACTCCCACCGCCCCCGAACCCACCACCACCAGCGACTTCGGAATCGCGCCCAGCGAGAGGATTTCAATATTGGTCAGGATGCGGTCATCCGCTTTGATTCCCGGCAGCATGCGCGCTTCCGACCCAGTCGCCAGGATTACATTCCGCGCCTGGATCGTCTGTTTCTTGCCATTGTCGTCAACGTCAACCGTAAGCACGCCCGCTTTAGCCGGACCGGTCAGTCTTGCCCAGCCCTGTACCGTCTCTACCTTGTTTTTACGCATGAGGAATTCAAGACCTTTGGCATGCTTGGCCACGATCTTGTCCTTGCGCTGCTGAATCGCCTGCCAGTTCAGCTTGGGGGTTCCCAATCCTTCAATTCCAAACTCCTGCGCCGACTTCAGGTGGTCATAGATCTCAGCGTTGAACAACAGGGCTTTGGTAGGGATGCAGCCCACGTGCAGGCAGGTTCCGCCCAGCTTGGTTTCCTTCTCAATCAGGCAGGTTTTAAGACCAAACTGTCCTGCGCGTATCGCCGCCGTATATCCCGCAGGTCCACTTCCAATGATTGCAACATCAAAGATTTTGTCGGCCAAGGTCCGCTCCACGGATGAGTCGTACAGCAAGGTTCAAACAGACGATTGTACAACGAAGCCGAAAAAGGCTCTCTCCCGGCCATGCTCGCGTGCCTGTCGGAGAAGACCGCTCGGGTCCATCAACTTATGGAACACTACCCCAAAATCCGGGCAGCATCCTTTGCAAAGTAGGTGAGGATAATCTGTGCCCCAGCCCGCTGAATCGAGGTTAGCGACTCCAGCATCACACGCTCGCGGTCGATCCATCCATTGCGCGCCGCCGCCTCGATCATCGCGTACTCGCCCGACACCTGGTATGCGGCAATCGGTACATCAAAGCGCTCGCGTGCCGCGTGGATCACGTCCAGGTAGGGAAGCGCCGGTTTCACCATCAGCATATCCGCACCCTCTTCAAGGTCGAGTTCCATCTCCTGCATTGCCTCGCGAAAATTGGCCGGGTCCATCTGGTAGGACCGGCGGTCCCCAAACTGCGGTGTGGAATCCGCCGCCTCACGGAATGGGCCATAAAATCCACTGGCAAACTTGGCCGCATACGAAAGGATGGGGATGTGGCTGAATCCGGACTCATCCAGTGCATCGCGTATGGCCGCCACCCGCCCGTCCATCATGTCCGAGGGGGCGATAATGTCGATCCCCGCCTTCGCCTGTGAGATCGCGGTTTGAGCCAGCAGATCAAGCGTGGCATCGTTTTCGATTTCATACTCTGTGCTCGCCGCGGTTGGCAAAGCCGCCGCCGCTCCCAGCGACTTCCCTTGCGGCGCGGCACTCACCACCCCGCAGTGCCCATGCGACATGTATTCGCACAGGCAAACATCGCCCACCACCAAAAGCTCGTGGACCTCGCTCTTGATCGCGCGCGCCGCCTGTTGCACGATTCCATTTTCGTCCCACGCGCCGGTAGCCTCTTCGTCTTTTGACTCCGGTAATCCGAACAGCACCAGTGCGGGGATGCCCAGACTTTTGGCTTCCCGGGCCTCCTTCACCGCTTCGTCCACCGAAAGGTTGAAGACTCCCGGCATCGACCGCACCTCTTTTCGAATGCCCTCTCCTGGACATACGAAAAGCGGATAGATCAATCCCTCTGGCGTCAGCCGTGTCTCGCGGATCAACGACCGCAGGGCTTCCGTGCGCCGCAGGCGGCGCATCCGTGTTGTAGGGAAACTCATGGGAATCCAGCCCTCGGTAAAATCTTCCCCAAAAGTCTAGCACCCGCAGGGGTTTCCAGACTCGACCGCTATGAGTGATTTTCCTTGTCGTTATTATTGTGGCCGGGTTTATTGGGGCCAGGTTTCCTGGGTTCCGATAGGGACGCCGGATTCTCATGCGTCCGCTCCCGGTACCGTCCGCGCATGCCGCTCGCCAGTCCCAGCGCCTCTTCTCCAAACCTGTCGCGCAAGCGGTCCGTGGCCGAAAGCGCCCGCTTCCACCGCCCCTGCCGTTCACTATCGAGAAGGTCCATCTGCCCCTCCACAACCTCGAAAGACGAAGCCTGCACTCCAAGCAGACGCACCGCCTCCCGGGTATTCCAATTCCGCCGGAAAAGCACGCGCATCTCCGCGAAAATCTCCGTATCGAGGTTGGTGGCAGTCGCCAGACTGCGGGCTCGCGTGATGGTTGAGAAATCCTTGTAGCGGAGCTTCAGTTGAAGCGTCCTCGCATGTAGTCCCTGCTCCCGCAACCGGCGCCCCACCATTTCACTCAACCGCGAAAGCGTGGATTCCAGCAAATCCGCATCCCGGGAGTCTTCGCCGAACGTATGCTCATGGCCAATGCTCTTGGGCCCACCTCCGCCGCCCACCTCGGCATCGAACCATCCACCCGCGTCCAGCCCTTGCGCCTTGCCTGCCAGCGCAAGCCCCCATCGCCCAAACCGCTCTTCAAGGAAGTTTTCCTCCAGCCGCGCCAGGTCTCCCACCTTTCGCAGCCCCAGTTCTCCCAGTTGCTTCTCCGTGACCTTGCCAACTCCGGGTATTTTTCGCAGATCGAGAGGCGCGAGAAAAGCCGCCTCGCCTCCCGGCATCACCCGCAAAATTCCGTTCCGCTTTGCCTGATCGGAAGCCACCTTCGCCACCAGCCTCGAAGTGGCAATCCCAATCGAGCACTTGAGTCCCGTATCACGCAGCATGCGATCATGCAGCGCGCCCGCAGCCTGCAGAGCCGGCCCATGCAGCCGCTCCGTGCCCGTCATGTCAAGGTAAGCTTCGTCAATCGAAGCCATTTCCATCTGTGGCGTGAAGCGTTGCAGAACCGCCTTCACCTTCGCGGAATACTCCCGGTAGCGCTCCGGGTGTCCTTCAACAAAAATCGCCTGCGGGCACATCTTCGCTGCCGTACGCAGCGGCATTGCCGAATGCACTCCGAACTTCCGCGCCTCATACGAAGCCGCCGCAACCACCCCGCGTTCGTCTCTTTGCCCGCCCACGACTACAGGCTTGCCCACTAAAGTGCGATCGAATAGTTCTTCGACCGAGACAAAGAACGCGTCCATATCGACATGGAAAATTGTCTTCACGGTAGGGGGATCATTTCGTCTCATCTGCTGTTGTACTGTCGCCAGGCCCATTCCGCTGCGTCCAAAAAGCCATTCTCTTCAGCTCTTCACCTTTGGTGGGGGAAGGCCGCAAATTCTCAAAAGCATGTTGCGCATTTTTGCGAGCGGGCTTTACAGTTGTTTCTGCTTATCGGGCGATAAATAGCTGTTCAAAAATCATACGCCCCCCCCATGTTCCAAGGAGAGAACAATGCAAAAGGTA
>DASZRZ010000209.1:0-12437 GCA_035548935.1 Terriglobales bacterium | reverse complement strand
GTTCGAAAAGCCTACCAGCAGGGTAACGATCAGTGTGTCGATGTCCGCCAGATGGAGCACCACTCGGCCATAGGTGGGGGCATAGACGGTGATCACGTAGAAGGTGACGGTGGTCATCATGATGATCATCATCCCCAGGATTACTACAGACCAGTTGGCAGCCAGCGAGCGGAGTATCTCGCGAAAGGATGGCTTTTTACTGCGGGCCAGAAATTCTTCGGTCTCCGCCAAAGTTTGCCGGAGTATGAAGAGGATCGGGATGATGGCGCAGCCGATAAGCATGGGAATGCGCCATCCCCATGCCGTCAGTTGTTCGGGCGGAAGCCATGAGCTCAACATAATGCCCACGGTTGCAGCGAAGATTACGGCTACCTGCTGGCTCGCCGACTGCCAGCTGACGTAAAAGCCCTTGTTCCCGGGTGTGGAGATTTCGGCCAGGTAAACCGAGACCCCGCCGACCTCCACCCCCGCGGAGAATCCCTGGATCAGCCGCGCCAGCAGCACCAGCAGAGGCGCCAGCAGGCCGAGGGTGGCGTATCCGGGGAGGCAGGCAATGGCCAGCGTACCCAGCGCCATCAGCCCCAGTGTGACGAGGAGGCCTTTACGGCGTCCGTGGTGGTCGATGTAGGCTCCCAGCACGATTCCGCCCAGCGGACGCATCAGGTAGCCCGCGCCGAAGGTCATCAGGGAGAGCATCAGCGATCCGAACTCGCTGCTGCTGGGAAAGAAGGTCCTCCCGATGGCGGAGGCGTAATACCCGAAGATCATGAAGTCGTACATCTCCAGGAAGTTGCCGCTGCATACCTGGATAACCGCCCGTACCTTCGATTTCCTTGCGGACTTCCTCCCCGAACTGGTTAGCACCTGCTTCTCCTTGATGAACGAAGATTGGAACGAACGGATTGAGCGGACGGATTAAGCGGCTGACCGGAAGATTGAGCCCAATTGTTATCTTTCGCCCTGTCCGGTGCCTGTCCGGTGCTTGTCCGGTGGATGATGCCCTCGGCGGCCCGGCGCAACTCGGTCATCCCTCTTTCCCGCATGGTCCGCGCTGGATGCTACTTAGCAAGCTCGGGGCATAAGCCCTTGGCACGATCGAGCGCCTCGGCGATGCTGCGGCAGATGTTTTCTTCCCCCACGTGCTGGTAAAACTCAGCCTCATGCATGCGTTTCGTTGGCTGTTCTCTTGCTCCGCAGAGAATGAGCTCTCTGCCCGATTCATGAACACGGTCGGCAAGATTCTCCAGCGCCTGCAGGCCGGTGGAATCGATTGCAGTCATATTGCGAAGTCTCAGAATAATGATTGGTGGTAGATCGGGCAGCCGCGAAACAATCATATCGAGCTTGTCCGTTGCGCCAAAAAGAAACGGGCCATGGATCCTGAAAATGCCGACATAACCAGGAATTTCCTTGTGTTGCAGGATATGAACATGTCCTTCCCGAACATACTCCTCCGTTACTTCCGACACCGTTGTGGTCTGTGTAACTTTTCGGATGAACACGAAGGCGGCTAAGATCATGCCTGCCTCTACGGCGACGGTCAGGTCGGCAAAGACGGTCAGAAGAAACGTCACCAGCCAGGTTCCAATCTCGAACCGGGACAGTTTTAACAGCTCTGGAATTTCACTCCATTCGCCCATGTTGTAAGAGACCACCAACAGAATGGCCGCCAGAACGGACAACGGGATAAACCCGGCAAGGGGAGCGGCGAAGAGGACAATTACGAGAAGAGTCAGTGCGTGAACGATTCCGGCTATAGGTGTCCTGGCGCCAGAGCGAATATTGGTAGCCGTCCGAGCAACCGCTCCAGTCGCTGGGAGTCCTCCGAAGAGGGGGGAGAGAATGTTCGCGATCCCCTGGCCTACGAGCTCGACATTCGGGTTGTGTCTATCCCCACTCATGCGATCGGAAACCACCGCTGACATCAGTGATTCGATTGCGCCCAGCATGGCCACTGTGATGGCAGGTGAGATCAGAGGGCGTAGTAAGTCCGGGCGAAAGTGGGGAATCGTGAGTGCCGGAAATCCTGATGGAATGCCACCAAAGCGGGTGCCAATCGTTTCAACCGGGAGTTTTAAAATAACAACCGCGGCGGTCCCGGCAAACAACGCGACGATGTAACCGGGAACTCTCTTCACGAAGAGCATGAAGAGGATAATCAGTACGAGCGCACTAACGGACAGGGTTGTTTCCAGGGGGGAGAACGATGAAAAGTTGTGTGCAAGCGTCAAAATGCGGGACGCAAATTCACCTGGAACTTTTTCTATTTTCAGCCCAAAGAAATCCTTGATTTGAGTGCTGGCAATAATGACGGCAATGCCGTTCGTGAAACCCACGACCACAGGGCGCGGTATGAATTTCACGGCCGTGCCCAGACCTGTGGCGCCGAGGATCAGCAGAAGGACCCCGGCCATCATGGTGCACATGAATAATCCGTCAATGCCATATCTCGCGACAATGCCAAACACGACGACCACGAAGGCCCCGGTGGGACCACCGATCTGGGTTGAAGATCCTCCCAGAGCAGAAATCGTAAAGCCCGCGACAATGGCGCAGTACAAGCCGGCCTGCGGGGGCACGCCCGAAGCGATGGCGAAAGCCATCGCCAGAGGAAGGGCGACGAGTCCTACGGTCACACCTGCCAGAAGGTCTGCCACGAAAATATGTTTCGTGTAAGACCTGAGACAGAGGACAGATTTCGGCAGCCAACTTCCCATGCTTGTTTTTCCTTTAAAGAAGCACGACGTCTTGCCTAGTTTGGAAGCTTCATAAGAAGTGGCTTGTGTTCCGGCAGCAATGCCGTTCGCGCCATATTCATCACCATGGCAATGCTGGTGTAGTAGCCGTGCAACACCGTCAAATCGATCACGCCCTGCTCGCCAAATTTCTGCAAGGCACGCGCATAGGTCTCATCGCTGACGCTGCGGCTGCGCTGGAGTTCATCGAGGAAATCATAGGCAAGCTCTTCGTCGCCGCTCATGCCTACGGGTCGGCGTCCCTGACTGATTGAGGCCACTGTTTCGGGCTTCACGCCTGCCTTCAATGCCAGCTCGTAATGGGAGTCCCATTCCGTCTGCTGGGTCCATTCGCGTGCCACCACCAATATCGTCATCTCCCGGACATCTGCCGGCAGCGGGCTGTTGAAGCGCAGGTATTCCCCGGCCTTCTGCAGGCGGCTCATCAACTCAGGACTGCGAAGCAGGGCCGGATAGGGACCAGCCAATCTGCCGCGCGGTCCGGAAATTACCTCCTGAGCAGCTTTTTTTTGCAGTTCCGTCATTTTCTCGCTGGGGATGGGCGGCATGCGGTCTTGTGCCGGGGCCGCTCCCAGCATCGGCAACAGGATCATGGCGGCGAGGCAGGGCAATCTCTTCACGGGGTTCCTCCGGATGAATTGTTGAAAGGCAGCGGTACCGGGCTCGCCCGGCGCCAAGGCCATCCATTGTATGCACAATTACCCAATTTGGATTAGAATACGGCGGTTTTGGCAAGCATGGTTTGAGGTTTCTGATTCCTGCCGCGAGCTTGCCCAGGAGAGTGGAACCATTATGAATTCATCGATGCGGTCAACCTCACGGCGGAACTTCCTTCGATTGCTGGCGGCGAGTCCGGTTTTTCCGTTGTTGCAAACCGCCATGGCGCAGGATACCGATCCACTTGGACTTTCACCCTCCGTGCTCAAGTCGCTGGAGGATTACACAAACTCGATTTCCTCCGCGAAGATGGCGCTCGATGTCTTCGATCTGGAAAGAGCTGCTCAGCGAAAGCTCCACGTGGGCCACAATGCATATCTCACGGCGGTGGAGGATCAGGCGACCTTGCGGGCAAACCGCGAGGGCTTCAAGCGCTATGGACTGCGCCCCCGCCGTCTGGTGGACATCGACAAAGTCGATATGTCCATCAAGCTCTTTGGCATGAGGTCAGAGACCCCCATCATTCTCTGTCCGGTTGGGCATCAGGGCGCGTTTAACGCCGAGGGAGAGGTTGCCGTTGCCCGCGCCGCCAGGGTTAAGAAGCACATTCAGACACTTTCGACGGTCGCTGACCGCAGCATTGAGGATGTTGCCGCGGCGCGTGGCGAGCCCGTGTGGTATCAGCTGTATCGTAATCAGGACTGGAATCTCACCCGCGCCATGATCAAGCGCGCCGAGGCCGCTGGCTCACCGGTGATGGCCTATACGGTGGATAATGTGGGCGGCTCCAACCGTGAAATCGTGGGCAAAGTGCGCCGCCAGAACGCCCAGTTTTGCGGCCAGTGCCATACCCTCAATCCGGTGGATTTGGCCGGAGACGATGATGTGTCATTCATTGAAAAGAAGCCGCCCATGCAGTTGACCCCCACTTCAGGTCCGCCCATGATCGACAAGGGCTCGGCCACATGGGATTACATCAAGCGGATCAAAGACACCACCAAAATGAAGTTGCTGATCAAGGGGATATCCACCCGCGAAGATGCGGAGCTTGCCATGGAACATGGCGCCGATGGCGTATGGCTCTCCAATCATGGCGGACGGGCGGAAAATAGCGGACGATCCACCGTTGAGTGCATTCCCGAGATGGTGGCGGGAGTTGCCGGACGCGGTCCCCTGATCGTGGACAGCGGATTCCGCCGCGGAGGAGATGTCTTCAAGGCTCTGGCTCTTGGGGCCAGCGCAGTGGCCATCGGGCGTCCTTATATCTGGGGGCTGGCTTCTTTCGGGCAGGATGGTGTTGAGGCGGCCCTGAAGATACTTACCACCGAGTTGCATATGACCATGCAGCAGCTGGGCGCAACCAGTATTGAGGGCATCACCAAGAACTTTGTCGTCGATCGTGCACGTTATTAAAAGCCGCAAAGCATAAAAAGAAATGGCTGCCAGTTGTGGCAGCCATTCTTTTTAACGAACATCTTTAAGGAAAAACTTTAATAAGCTACTTCATGGCACTGGTCTGGGAAGGTTTATCCGCCAGGTAGAAATATCCCACTTTGTCATTCGACGGAGACCCGTACCACATTCTTCCCTCGGAATCGGGCAGCAGCTCCCGGATGGAGTTTTCCGAGTGAGGGAAGGGGTATTCAACGACCTTACCGGTCCTGGGATCGAAGCGCCCGATTACATCCTGATTGTAGGAGGAGTACCAGATGTATCCATCGGCATCCAGGTTGAAGCCGTAAGGAGTCGGCTGGGGGCCGGGCAGCTTATATTCTTTGAAGGTGGTGGTTTTGGGATCGAAGCGTCCGATCTGTCCGGCATCGAACTGTCCAAACCAAACGATTCCATCTTTCCCGACCGCCATGCGCCGCGGGAAGGACTTCTTGGTGGGCGGCTCCCACATTGTTACTTTGCGCGCCTTGATGTCGGCTCTGCCGATCCGGTTCATGAAGTGGGCGGTAAACCACACCGAGCCCTTCTGGTCGGGTATCACGTCATATGCGCGGATGACCTCACGAAATGGCGTGTACTCCTTTGTCTTAACGTCAAAAACCGTCAGCGGACTGCCGGAGGACCATGCGTTGCCCTCTTCGTCGAAGCGTACCGTGTGCTTGGAGCCGCTTCCTTGTGTGTCGCGGCCCATGTCAGCGGGAAGACTGGGATCGAGGTACTCTGTGATCTTTTTGGTGGCCGGGTCCCATTTGCCGAGTTTGTTGGGGCCCTGCTCGGTGAGCCACACCGAACCATCCGGAGCCATGAATGCGGAGTGAATCGCACCGGTACCCTGCTCAGGGATGCGGTAGTCTTCTACTTTGCCGGTTTTCGGATCCAGCCGGCTGATCATGTTGGCGGTACCGAAGTCCGGAATCCAGAGGCTGCCATCCTTGCTGGGGGAGGCACTAAAAGGCATGCGCGGCTTGGTCGGCATGTCGTACTCGACGTAGACGATGTTCAGCCCGTCGCTGCCGACAGGCCGGACCGTATCTTTGTATCCCGGCATTTCGGAAGCGGCTCTGGGAAGCTTGGAGTCGGGACCAAAGACGTTTGCCAGATAGGCTGCGACCTTGTTTTCATCCTCGTCAGTGAATCTGCCCTCCAGGCTGAAGTGCATCCTCTGCCGCATCATCTGGATATAGCTATGCCAGGTGTCTTCGTCGCGCGTTACGCTTGCCATGCGGGTCTGGAAGGCATGGCAGGTGAAGCATTCCGCAAAAAGGCGTTCCTTGCCTGGGTCGGCTGGCAGCAGCTTATCCGCCTGCGCGATTGAGATTTCGTTCCAGCGCACCGGGGCTTTCTGCAAGGCGAAATCGAACGAGGCGGTTTGTGCATCGCCCAGCTTTACGGCATTGCGGGGATCCGCTTTATATCCCGTGGCCTTGATCTTGATCTGGTACTCGCCCTCCGGAAGCTTATCTGCGCGGTAGCGGCCCTGATCGTCGGACAGGACCATATAGGTAATCTTGGTCGCGGCATTCTGGGCCTGAACAAAGACGGCGCGGACCGGCGCGCCATCCGGTCCCTTTACGGTTCCCGTGATGGTGGCGGCATGGGACAGCGATGCCAGCAGGATGGCCGGTAGCGTAAACCGGAACAGTCTCATTTGCGAGCGCACAAAACCCTCCTCGTGGTGGGTAGAAACAGGGAAACAGCCGGTACAGCGGAATCCATGACGCAAGCCCCGTCCGAGGCCTGACATACCGCCAGCGGCCCCGCTTAGAATGATACCACTCATTCAACCGGGCCAAAATGGCGGTAGACCCTCAGAAAAAGGCCTCCTCAGGGCATTAACGAACGAAACGGCCAGCCATCAGCTTGTGTGGCGCAAGTTGCTTCAAAGCGCCTTAGTGTCCTACCGCGTGCTTTGCATCCGCCTGGCTCTGCTCGGCGCTGTAGCGCACAATTGCCAGCGTCCGGTAAACCGCGTGCACAAACTTGCCATAGGGGGCCGTGAGGAATAAAGCTGCGATCGACGCCAGATGGATAACAAGAATGCTGCCCATGGCGGAAGTGGAGCGAAGGATCAGTGTCAACATTCCCGTGAGCGATGCCAGGAACAGGGTTACCAGGAAGGTATAGTCCATTCCCGAGGCTCCTTTTCCCTCCGGCACGGGATCGCTGTTCCACTTGATGCCGATCAGGCCGCCGGTTCCAATCATCAAGGCAATGCCGCCCACCGTGCCGAAAATGACCGGAGCGCTGGTGAGTGGATAGGGAGGCATCCACTCAAGAAAATGCTGATAGAGAAATGCCAGCGTAGTGGAGATGAGAGCGGAGAGCATTCCCCAGTACGTCATTATGTGGAATATCCGGCGCGAGGAAGAGCCTTCGTCGCCGGGATAGTTGCATCCCGCACCGCCGCCGTCGTAGTGGCCCAGCGTCAAGCCCTTGGCGATAGCGTCCAGCATGGCTTTCATTCCACCTGGCTGCCGGAGGATTCCGCCCGCCTCCGACCAGAACCGCGAGCCGCCAAGAATCCAGATCAGGATGGCATAGAAAAACAAAGCCAAGCCCACCCCCACCATCACCGGATAGGGAACGACCTGATAGAACGTCCCCGGCCCTGTGTGGGTTCCGAAAAGGTTTTCTCCGGGAATCAGGAGCAGGGCGGCGACCAGAACCACGAGCATGGTGGCCGCGGCCAGCAGCACACCAACGCTGCGCCGGGAGAAGGCTTTTCCCAGAATTCCGGGCCAGCTCCACCGCTCATAGCTCGACATCCGCACCTCGGCCATGATCTGCGGGAAGTTGATGGCGAACTCGTGAGGGGGCGTATACATGCAGGCGTAGTAGCAGGCCCGGCAGTCGTGGCAAAGATTCGCCAGGTACAGGATGTCGCCGTTGGTGAAGTCCCGTCGGGTCTCGATGGCGCGGAAGACGGGACAGTAGCCCTCGCAATAGCGGCAGGCATTGCAGATCACCAGTTGACGGTTTGCCTCTTCGAAAAGATTAAGCTCGGCCATTTGCCGCCTCTCTTCCCGCCAGTTCGCCAAACACCGACCCGATGGTGAGCCCGAAGCCCGCGAGATATCCCTTCACTAGTACGTTGCCCGACATGATCTCCCCCGCGGCATAGAGGCCCTTGAAGGGCTGTCCGCTCTGATTCAGCACCCGGGCGCATTCATCCACGGTAACGCCCATGTAGGTAAAGGTAATTCCCGGCCGCAACGGGCAGGCGTAAAACGGCGGCGTGTCTATGGGCAGCGCCCAGTGGCTCTTGGGGGGCGTTAAGCCTCGCGTGCAGTTGTCGTCGAGCTTATCCATGCGGAGGTTGGTATTTCCCGCCACGGAACGGTTGTATTCCTCCACTGTCTGGGCAAGAGCCTCAGGATCGAGTCCGGTGGCTGGCGCCAGTCCGCGAACCGTCTCCGCCTGATGAGGCTTGAATACCGGCGGCAGGAACCGCCCGATGGTTTTGGAATCCACGATGCAGAACGCAATCTGGTCGGGCTGTCCCGCAATCAGGCCGCCCCAGCTCGCATAGCGCTTCGGCCATACATTTTCGCCTTCGTCAGAGAAGCGTTTGGCGAACTTGTTCAACACGATGCCAAAGGGAACAGCGTCGAGGCGGGTCACAATGCCGCCATCAAATTTGGGAGAGCGCGCATCCACGGCAATGGCATGGAAGCCCTTGGGGTCGCCGATGGGTTTGGCCCCGCGCTTGAGCAGAGCCGCCAGCACCACGCCGTCGTTATAAGGAGTGCCGCGCACAATGAAGTTTTCCGCAGCCGGACCCCAGTGCCGCTTCAGCCACTCGATATTCGCCTCGTAGCCGCCAGAGGCGACCACCACGGCCTTGGCCCGCAGTAACTGCTGCGAATCTCCATCTCTGACCACCACCGCCTCGAAGCGGTCGTTTTCGATCAGAATGTCTTCCACCATCGCGTCGTAGCGCACGGTAATTCCCATGCGCGCAACGGTCTGAAAGTAGGTGTTCACCAACGCCTTGCCGCCGCCCAGAAACCAGCGGTTGGTCCTTCCCAGGTGCATGGTGCCCGCCAGCGGCTGCTGCCAGTGAACGCCGTGCTCGCTCATCCATTGCGGAAGTTTGTGCGAGTTGTTGACGGTGAACCTGGCCAGATCGCTGTTCACGATGGTTCCGCTCACGCCCTTGAGGTCTTCGAGAAGCTCTTCCTCGCTATAGGGGCCGGAGAAATACTTGTCCGCCGAGGGATGGGCGCAGCGGATGTTGCGGGTGTGCCGCGTGTTTCCCCCGCGCATGTGCTCGGGAGCGCGTTCCAGCATTAACACCCGGGGAACGCGGCTGCGCGCCGCCATGGCCGCGCACAAGGCGGCATTCCCGCCGCCTATGACGATGACGTCAAATTCTTCTTCGGTGGAGATGGAGGTTGAAATCGGAGTCGCTCCTGAATGGTACTGGCAAACCAGCCCGTTCGCGGGGCCGCCGTTGAAATCCTGTTGCTACAAACTGCGCAGCCGGATCGCTAACGCACCGATTGCGCCGGAAACGGAACCTTTGGAAACCAGGAAACTGAATTAAAGCTCAGCAAGCCGGATTGAACTCGACTTTATCAATGCCCGCGCGGAACCTTGGATTTTAACATCGTCCACCTGGCATTGCCAGCCTGCCCGTGGGCATTAGTCGCGATCGACAGCCCAGGCCATATGGTGGCAGTCAATGTGGAAGCCATTGCGCAGGTAGGCTCGATGGGCCAGGTGGCGTTGATATCCGGTATCCAGATGAATCGCGTCGCATCCCATGCGTCGCGCCTCCTCCTGGATGTGTTGCAGCAGCAAGGTTCCCAAGCCCTTCCCCTGAAAGGCGCGCACTGCGGCCAGATCGTCGATGTAAAGGATGTGTCCCCACGCCATGGTGTGAAGATCACGGTAGCCTGCGGCGGCGGACACGGCTTCACCCTCCAACACGTAGATGATGCGGTAGCCCTCGGGAACCTGCCTGCGCCAGCGTTCCACCAGTTCGTCCTCCGAGCGGAGGTGCGGGCGAAGTTCATGAAAGGCCGGCCAGCACCGCCGGACTTCGGCCTCGCTTCGGGCCACGTGAATGCCGCGCCCAACCGTCGTCTCCACCATGTGCTCCTCCACCGGCGATTATGGCGCTGAAATTCTGCCGGTGTGATCGAAAAAGTAGTATATACAGAGGCGGATTTTCGTTCCGTGCCGGTTGTACGCACACTTCGCAGCATGCGAGAGGGTTCATGAAATCAGCTCAGAGGTTACTTTCCTGCTGGATCGGTTTAGCGGCGCTTGCCCCGCTTGCCTTTTCCGCCACCATCACCGGCACCGTCAAGGGGCCGGATGGCGCACCCTTTCGCGGCGCATTCGTGCAGGCTCAGAATGTGAAATCGAGAATCTCCGTCATCGTCCTGAGCAACCAGCAGGGGCGCTACCGGCTGGAAAACCTGCCGGAGGGTGAGTTCCGGCTGCAAGTCCGGGCGGTGGGCTTTCGCGGCGCACCGCAGTCTGGAGTGAAGCTTGGCTCCGCCCAGAACGCCAGCTTCGACTTCACCCTGCAGAAGACCCCTGTGCGCTGGAGCGACCTCACCGTCTACCAGGGCAAGAAGCTCATGCCGGAGGCGCCAATCAAAGCGACCTTCTTTGAGGACTGCTCGGTATGCCACTCCTTCCAGACGCGCATTGCCGCTATTGCGCGAGACGAGGCCGGATA
The DNA here is from genome assembly GCA_035548935.1 of Terriglobales bacterium. GTDB lineage: Bacteria > Acidobacteriota > Terriglobia > Terriglobales > Acidobacteriaceae > DASZRZ01. The sequence goes on along the minus strand of DASZRZ010000209.1, from coordinate 1,880 downwards.
CCGCGACCGTATTCGCTACATGCAGACCACGATGGCCTACATTCTGACCGGGCGGGGCATTACCGACCGCAAGAGCGATGAGCTGGCGGCGTATTTTGCGAGTGTTTTCGGAGTGGATGCCACCGCGCCTCAGCCGGAGAAGATTCCAGGCTACGCCGAGACCCTCCGTCCGGTTAGCGACGATGCGCTGGGTATTACCTATGTCGAATATGAAATGCCGCCCGGTACGCAGATGCCGTTCAGCGCGGCTCCCGGCAAGAGCGGCTATCTCTGGATTCCGCACTTCGGCACCACCAACAAGATTTCGCGCCTCGATCCCAAAACCGGGGAGATGGAAACCTTCCCAGAGCCGCATCAGGGAACGGCGAATACGCACTCCGCGGTGGAGGCTCCCGACGGTTCGGTTTGGGCTGCGCAGCAGGGGTCCAACAAGATCGCCCGCTGGGACCCCGTGACTAAAACGGTTACCGAGTTCCAGGACAGCTACGTTCCGGGCAAGGAAGGGCAGAGCCTGGGCGGCAGCAAGCACACTCTGCGCTTCGATCCCGCCGGCAACGTCTGGACCACAGGCATGCCTTTCACCCGCTTCGATATCAAGACGAAGGAATTTACCAAAATCAAAGAAGCTCCCCGTCCCTACGACGTGCAGCCCGACAAAGACGGGAACATGTGGATTACGCTGAACGCGCAGGACAAGATTGCAAAGGTGGACTGGAAGACCCTGAAGATTCAGATGTGGGACGTCCCCAAAAAATCCTATCCGCGGAGATTGGCCATCGATTCGGAAGGCATCGTCTGGGTGGGTCTATACGACAAAGGGGCTATCTTGCGCTTCGATCCTAAGACGGAGCTTTCCAGGGAGTATCCGCTTCCCGGGCCTTCACCCACACCCTATGCGGTGGGCCTCGATAGCAAAGGCAACATCTGGTACTCATCCTTCGATCAGGACACGGTTGGCCGCCTCGATCCGAAGACGGGGAAGATCACCGAATATCCCTTTCCGCATTCGGAGAACACGATCCGCGAGCTGTTTCTCGATGCAGATGGAAGAATTTGGTACGGCTCTCCTTCGAACAACAAGGTGGGATATTTCTTCACCAGCGACCTTCCGGTGGCCATGGGTAGAAAATGATGAGCAGAAAATGATGAGCAGGAAATAAAGAAGTCTCAATGCCATGGAAAATCAAAAGCCCGGCGGATAAGCCGGGCTTTTGTACGTCACGTATGGATTGGAAACCCGCTATCCAGCTTTTTCCATCATCGCCAGCGAGAGGTCTCGTTTTTCCACCATCTCCTTGGTGACCTCAAACTCTCGCAGCTTCTTCTGCGCGGGCAGGTGATACATGAGCTCCAGCATCAGTTCTTCCAGAATCATCCTGAGGCCGCGCGCACCCACCTTGCGGTTCATGGCCTCGCGGGCGATGGCCTTCAAGGCATCATCGGTGAACTTGAGGCGCACATTCTCGAACTCGAAGAGCCGCTGATACTGCTTGGTCACGGCATTCCGCGGACGAGTTAGGATTTCAACCAGGGCCGCCTCATCCAGATCATCGAGCACGCCCACAACCGGCAGGCGGCCTACAAACTCGGGGATCAGCCCGAACTTGATCAGGTCCTGCGGCTCCACCTTCTGCAGCATTGCGGTGTCGCGCCGGTTCGGTGGAACCTGCTCTTCCTTGGTTTCTTCCTCGGCACGGAAGCCCATGGCTTTCTTGCCCGAGCGCCGTGCAATCATCTTCTCCAGCCCAACAAAAGCGCCACCACAGATGAACAGGATGTTGGTGGTATCGACCGGAGTGAACTCCTGGTGTGGATGCTTGCGGCCACCCTGCGGCGGCACATTGGCCACGGTTCCTTCCAGAATCTTCAACAGGGCCTGC
>DASZRZ010000208.1:0-1530 GCA_035548935.1 Terriglobales bacterium | reverse complement strand
TTACAAGGGGCCGTTCATTCATGACACTGCAAGCTTATCGAAATCACCAGCAGCGAGCGTACGGACGTTGGAATACAGCTCTTGGGGCGCTGATGTTTTTTACTGTTTTTTCCGGGTGGGCCCTGGCGCAGGCGGGAGGCGCCGAGCTAACGGGAATGGTGTCCGACCCAAGCGGAGCCGCAATCGCCGGGGCGAGCGTAATCGCCAGAGAGCTTCAAACCGGAATTGCCACCGAAACCTCTTCTCCGGCGGGAGGAGTTTACTCGTTCGCGCAGCTCAAACCCGGAGTGTACAGCGTTTTGGTTACGGCAAAGGGCTTCAAGAAGTTCGTGCAGACCGGCGTCACATTGAACACGGGGAACCGGGTGCGGGTGGATGCGAGGCTGGAGGTGGGGCAGATCGAGGAGACGGTGGAGGTTCGAGCCGATGCTCCGCTGTTGCGCACGGAGTCGGGTCATCTCTCCCAGACTATCGCGCAGGAGACGATTACCGGTTTGCCGCTGAATGGCCCGAGTGGACGAAACTTCGTACAACTGGCGACCCTGTCGCCGGGCGTTGCGCTGCCTCCGGGAACGTTTTTGCCGCGCATTAACGGGGGGCGGCCGCGAACCAACGAGTACTTGTTCGATGGAATCAGCGCACTTCAACCGGAGCCGGGCCAGGTGGCGTTTTTCCCGGTGGTGGATGCCATCCGTGAGTTCAACGTGGAGACCAATGGCGTGCCCGCGGAGTTCGGGCGCTTCAATGGCGGGGTGGTGAATCTGAGCACGCGGAGCGGAACCAAGTCGCTGCATGGCAGTCTGTTCGAGTTCGTGCGCAATGAGGCCCTGAATGCGCGCAACTACTTTACCCCCGCCACCGCGGACAAGCCCCGCTTCCGGCGCAATCAATACGGAGGCGTTCTGGGCGGTCCCATCGCTCACAGCCGGACGTTTTTTTTCGTGGACTACCAGGGCACGCGGCAATCGGTGGGCACGGTACGAACCTCCACGGTTCCCACTCTGCTGCAGCGGCAGGGGATTTTCAGCGAACCGGTTGCGGGCAGGGTCCCCATCATTTATGACCCGGCGACGACTCAGGCATCCGGCAGCGGCTTTACCCGCCAGGCATTTGCCAATCAAACGATACCCATATCGCGAATCGATCCGGTGGCGTTGGCGATTCTGGGCCGGTTCCCGCTTCCCACATCCGCGGGCACGGCCAATAACTTCACCCGGATTGCGAACGATGAGATTCACCAGAACCAGTTCGATGTGCGCGCCGATCACAACTTTGGCGGCGATTCGTTTTTCAGCCGCTACTCCTACTTCCACGAGGTAGACGCCCCCGCAGCGCCTCTGCCCGATGGCAGTGGTAGCTTTACGGCAGGGCCTTCGGGAGCGATTGGGCTGAGCGGCATCCTGGGCCAGCAGGTGGTGGCGGGCTATGTACATGGATTCAGCGCCCGGACTCTGAACGAGACGCGGTTTGGTTATACAAGGCGGTCGCTGACGCGGCGCGGGGTAACGCTCGATGGCGCGGCGGGGCAGA
>DASZRZ010000207.1:0-8325 GCA_035548935.1 Terriglobales bacterium | reverse complement strand
CTACCAGGCTGAGCCACTCCCCGACATGTGAGCGGAAACGCGAACGAAGCAGAATCGAACTGCGGCGGGAACGCTCCATCATTATATCAAAATGCGGAACGCCTGCCGTTTTTTGCCCGGAGGCATTTTCCGGCCATGTTTTTCACTGTTTTTTCCGGATTTTCTTCCCCGCATTCGTTTCCGGCCCAACGGTTTCTACGCCAAGCCCCTCATTTCCGGCGTCTTGTTGCGGGCGTTTGGGCATTGCCTGCTCCGGATAGCGGCTTCAGTTACACTATTCCCAGCACGCTGTTTTTGCCCGTGCACGCGCGCGGTGAGCTTCAGCGTCTTGCCCAAATCACACAGGAGTTATTCGAGCGAATGCTTAGCGTCGGAGATAAGTTCCCCTCATTTTCCCTTACTGCCACCGTCAGCAGCGACAAAAAGAACTCTTTTCGCACCATCACCGACCGGGATTATTCCGGCAAGTGGAAGATTTACTTTTTCTGGCCCAAGGATTTCACCTTCGTTTGTCCCACCGAGATTGCCGAGTTCGGGCGCATGAATAAGGACTTCGAAGACCGCGACGCCATTGTGCTGGGCGGCAGCACCGATTCCGAGTTCGTTCACCTCGCGTGGCGCAATAATCACGAAGACCTGAAGAACCTTCCATTCCCCATGCTGGCCGATATCAAGCGCGAGCTTTGCGGCGAACTGGGCATTCTTGATCCCAGGGAAGGCGTTGCCCAGCGCGCCACCTTCGTCGTCGATCCCGATGGCATCATCCGCTTCGTCATGGTTACCGATCTTTCCGTTGGACGTAACGTAAATGAAGTTCTCCGCGTTCTCGATGCCTTGCAGACCGATGAACTTTGTCCCTGTAACTGGCAGCGCGGGGAAGACACGCTGGTGGTTGCCTGAGATCGAACGGCTGAAACTCCGGGTTTGCAATGGTGCAAACCTTGCGGCAGCGGCCGGGGGAGGTATCCTCCGGCCCGCGCCCGCGAAAGCTTTAGGGAAATTACGTGATGACACTGGAAGCACTTCTTGAAACTCTTCCTCCCTATGCCAGGGATCTCAAGCTGAATCTCTCCAGCCTGCTCCGCCAGGTGGAGTTAACGGAGCAGCAGGCATGGGGAACGCTGCTGGCCAGCGCCGTGGCAGCGCGGAATCCGCAGTTGTTGCGCGTGGTGGAAGCCGAGGCGGCGCAGCATCTCTCGCCCCAGGCCGTGCAGGCAGCGCAGGCTGCGGCCGCCATCATGGGCATGAATAATATCTACTACCGTTTTCTGCACCTTGCGGGAAACGAAAAGTACCGCACCATCCCCGCGCGGCTCCGCATGAATGTGCTCCGCACCCACGGCATCGAGCCCCTGGATTTTGAACTCTGGTCCACCGCCGTTTCCGCCATTAACGGTTGCGGCACGTGCGTCCAGTCGCATGAAAAGGTACTGCGCGACAAGGGAATGACGGAAGAGTCGATTCTGGCGGCCATTCGCCTGGCCTCCGTAGTGCATGGCGTTGCCGTGGTTCTGGAATCTGTATGGAAGGATTCAACCCCGGAGGATGCCGGGGAGATCAGCCTGGCGGCCCTTCATCCCGGCGCGGCAACTCCGGACTAATCGCTGTGAAATTTCACGCCTGCCTTATGCTCCCGCAAAGGTCCGCATCACTTCCATCTCCCGCGTAAACACCACAATATCCGCATCCGCTCCGGGTTGAATTACCCCCTTCCACGGAATGGTTTTGCCCGCCTCGTTACGCGTCGCCACGCCCGCCGCACGTGCCGGGTTCAGCGTTGCCATCTTTACGGCATCCTCAAGTGTCACGCCGCCAAACTTCATGGCGTTGCGCACCGCGTGGTTCAGCGTGAGCACGCTTCCGGCCAGCTTGCCGTTGTGCAGGCAGCGCTCGCCTTTTACCTCCACGGTGAACGAGCCAAGCCGGTAGCTGCCATCGCCCATTCCGGTGGCGCTGATGGCGTCCGTAATCAGCACGGCGCGGTCGCTTCCTTTGGCCCGCAGGAACAGGCGCACCACATCCGGATGCACATGGATTCCGTCGGCAATAATGTCCGCCGTGAGGGCATCATCGGACAGTACCGCTCCCAGAATGCCGGGGTCGCGATGATCCAGCGGCCGCATGGCATTAAACGTATGCGTGGCATGGCGAGCCCCGTTCCGCACGGCGGAGGCAGCCGCATCGAGGCCGCTATCGGAGTGTCCCAGGCTTACGCAAACCCCTCGCCCTGCCGCCGTGCGAATCAAATCCAGTGCGCCCGGAACTTCGGGAGCGACGGTCATCACGCTTACATGCCCGCCCGCCGCCTGCCACATCCGCTCGAAGAGCTCCACGGATGGCGCCTGAATATCATTCACCGGATGCACACCGCACCGGGCATGGCTGATAAATGGACCCTCCAGATGAATGCCCACAGGCTGTGCCCGCATCCTGCCGTTTTGCGATTCATGTCCCGGCGATTGCGCCCGTTCGATCGCCGCGCCGAGCTTTTCCAGAGATTTCAGCGTGGCCTCCACAGGCGCGGTTACCGTGGTGGGGAAGTAGCTGGTAACACCGGTGCGTGCAAGGTGCTGCTCAATCGCTCGCAGCGCGTCTTCCTCACCCTCCATCACATCGTGGCCGCCGCCGCCGTGGATATGGATATCCACCAGTCCCGGCGCCAACACTGCATCTTTAAAATCGAATGTCTCCAGGCCGCGTGGAGTCTCCGCTTCTTCCCGCGAGGCCACCGACTCGATCCTTCCGCCGGCAACCACCACCAGCGGTTTCGCAATGCGCCGTCCTGAGGTGACGAGCAGGTCTGCCGTGATTCCGTATCGTGAGCTGGACATGGGGTTGCCGGATTGTAACCCGCAGGCATGGGCGGCGGTACTTGCTGGAATGAGTGCCTCAACGGTTTCCGGATTTTCGTTGTTGCCAGTCCCCAGGTCAGACCCTCGGTTGTGCGATCCTCGCCCCTCGCCGCGAATGTATCTATAATCAGGTTACGTCTCCGACCCTTCGGGCCTATGGGTATACCCTGGCTTGCAGGGCGGTGCTTTCCTGCCTGGTTTGGGATCAGGGGCAGGGAAGCCGAGGGTGCAGGGGGAAACGCCTGTGCCTCCCTTGCTTTTGGAAAGGAAACGCCTTCCAGGCCGCCGTCCGCGCGGTCAGCGAAAAGGACTCCTTTCTTATAGCCGCATTCCTCAGTTTGCAGCAGGCTCAATGTCTCTGACCGACAAATACGGCCGCCCCATCACCGATCTGCGGATCGCCATTACCGACCGCTGCAACTACAAATGCGTCTATTGCCGGACGGGCAATGAGGGCGCGCTCTATGCCGAGCTGAAATTTTCCGAATATCTGCGCATGGCCCGCGTAATGGTCTCCCTGGGGATCACCAAGATTCGTATCACCGGGGGGGAACCCCTGCTGCGCAATGGCGTGGTGGATTTTGTTCGGGAGCTGTCGAGGCTCACCACGTTGGAGGGCAGTACTCCCGATATTGCCATTACCACCAACGGACACCTGCTTGCCGGTCTTGCCCAGCCGCTGCGCGATGCCGGACTTCGCCGCGTTACCGTCAGCATGGACGCCGTGGAGCCCGCCACCTTCGCCCGCATCACGCGCGTGCCCGATAGCTATGAGACTGTCCTTGCCGGTGTGCGCTCTGCCCGCCAGGCCGGGCTCGACCCGGTAAAAGTGAACTGCGTTCTCCTGCGCGGCTTTAATGACGACCAGATTACCGCCTTCGGACGCTTTGCCCGGGAAGAATGCGTCATCGTCCGCTTCATCGAGTTCATGCCGCTTGAGGAGGACCGTGTCTGGTCCCCTGAGATTGTCATCCGCCTGGAAGAGATTCTTCAGCGCATGGCTGCCTTCCGTCCGCTGGTTGAGATCCCGCATGCCCGCAGCGAGACCGCGCGCCGCTACCGCTTCGACGATGGCATCGGCGAAATCGGCATTATCGCTCCCGTATCGAATCCTTTCTGCGGACAATGCAGCCGCATCCGTATCACCTCCGACGGAAAGATTCGCACCTGCCTGTTCTCTCTCTTTGACCACGACCTGTTCGGAAGAATGCAAAGCGGCGCCTCAGACGATGAGCTTGCTGCCTATATCCAGTCCATCGTCCAGTTGAAAGAGGCGCGTCACCATATCGGGGAACCCGGTTTTCTTCCGGCCTCCCGTACCATGGTTCACATTGGCGGATAGGCTCAGGGGTTGCCTGCGGGCACGAGATTAAATAAAGAAAAATTCCCAATTCCGATTTTTCCCTCTTTACTAATCAGGATCACGGAGTAAAGTATTTCTCAACGCGAGTAAATTTCTGCCCATAACCTTTTCTGAGATTGTCTGCCAAGAACGGACAGCCGGAATTGGTATTTACAGGCGGAAAAGTCATCTTTCAGCCTGAGATTCAAAACACCATTGCTTTATGGTCCTGGTGACTGTGCCCGATTGCGCGCGGCGCCATTGAGGAATCGAAATGAAAAATCTGTACGATGTAATGCGGCAGAAAGAGGCTGAAATTCAGCAGCTGCAACGGGAGATCGAGGCGCTGCGTACAGCAGCCCGCCTGCTTGCCGACGAATCCGATACCTCTCCCGATGGGTATCGCCCCGCCCTTGCTCCCGGAGCAACCTCCATTAACAACACTCCAGGCATGCGGCCCGCGGTTCCCCAAACTTCCACGCCCGTCAACAAGGTCGCGGACTCCACTTACAGCGCCGCTCGCGAGAACTCCCTGCGGCAGTTTCCATAGTCCTGTAAGGCGGACCCGGTATCGTGGAGGAATTTATGGGTACACCTGCACCCCAGCCATTCGGGAGCGACGGGGAGACCCCGGTTGGGCAAAAGCATGCCGCTTCAGGCGCTTTCCCATCGGAAAGCATTGCCGACGGTCTCCTTTCATCGGACCGCCGCCGCAACTCGCGCCGCACTTTGATCGGCGGCCGCCTGGTTACCGTCCGCCTGGGATCTCAGGACAGCGGCCTTGCCCTCGATTTGAGCGAGACCGGCATGGGTCTTCGAGCTTTTCCTGGCTTGAAGGTCGGAAGCACGACGGAACTGGGCTTCGAACTCCCTGACCTGCAATACCGGATCGAGCTTCAGGCTCAGGTCACCTGGGCGGAACGCAGCGGCTCGCGTTGGAGCAAAGGCTCCGGTGGCCGTGTGGGAGTCCGCTTTCTGAACCTGAGCGCAACCGCGCAATCGCAGCTCAATGAATGGCTTTCGTTAAAAAGCGCCAGCTCTACAGTAGCGGACGAATCCGCCACCTCTGTCCTTCGGGTGTCGGCAGCGCCCCCCTCGGAGGTTCATCACTCCGGAAATCATGCCTCGCAAAATAACGCAAAGGATCGTTCCGGTTCGCATCCCGATGCTCCCGTGGCGGAAATCCGTGCATGGTTGCGCGACGGAGAGCTTTCCGGTGTGCCCGCTCTTCAGTGGATCGCTGCCCGCTCGCTTTCCCTGAGCGGAGCTACGGGCGCGGCCATCGCCGTTGATGATGGTCAGGGCATGGTTTGCCGGGCCTCTCTGGGCAACGCTCCCGACCTGGGTGTTCGCATTCAATCCGAAAGCGGGCTCACCGGGGAATGTATTCGAACCGGTCAAATCGTTCGCTGCGATGACACCGAAGCCGATTCCCGCGTGGACCCCGTGCTGTGCCGGGAGTTGAACCTTCGCTCTGCCCTGATTCTTCCACTGCATCGCGATGGCCGCCTCTGCGGGGTGCTGGAGGCATTTTCCGATCATCCTCGCGCCTTCAGCGAGAGTACCGTTTCGTTACTGCGGGGAGTTTCAGACATTGTTGTGGAAGTCATTATTGGCATGCTGCCCGAGCCTGCCGTTCTCCCGCAGGTGAATCCCGTGGCTTCCGTGCCCGTGTTGCCACAACCTGCCGAGCGAAGCGAGGTCAGATTGCCTGCCGCGCCTGCAAGGCGTCCGGCGGTTCCCGGCGCTCCTGTCATTCAGCAGCGGACCGCTTCTCTGGTCCGTACTCCAGTCTCACAGTCCTCCCAGAGCCAGAGTCAGAACCAGATTAAGACCCGGACTTCCGTCCCGCCGTCGGCGCAACCGCTTTCCACGGGTGTGCCACCGAAGCCGCTTGAGCCCCGGCCCCGGCGCATGGTTAAGGCCGCTGCTCTTTCCGAGTCCATTCCCTGCGATGCCTGCGGGCATGCGAATTCGCGGGGCAAACGGGTATGCGAAAAGTGCGATGTGCCTCTCAGCGTGGTTGAAAACTACGTTGGAGCACCCACTGCGGAAGATGTCCGGGCAGCGCAGGCCGCGGTCATCGTTGCGGATCGTCTGGCTCGTGCCCAATCCAGACCCGCGCAGGCAGCGGCGTCTCCTCGCCGCCGTGTTAAACCTGTTCTCTGGGCAGGCGCCGTGCTCGCGGTGATCTCGCTCGGATTTGGAGTATGGAAGGGGCGGCAATCAGCCTCTGTTCCACCCAAGCCTTCATCACCACCGGCCCAGCAGAATGCTCCTTCGGGACAAGACGCTACCTCACGGCAAGATGCCGCTGGCGGACAGCCGGTGGAAGTCGCGCCACCAGTGGTGCTCGCGCCCATTTCCTACCAGCCTTCCTCTCAGGCTGTTCCACACTCTGCCGTGGTAACGCCGCCTGCGGCGGTTCAGCAAGCATCGGTTCCGCAGAGATCAGCGGCAGCGCCCCGGCTCCAGGCTTCGCTGCAAAATCAGTCGGAGGCTCAAAATCAGCAGGATGCTGAGGTTAAGTGGGTGCGCTTTCCCGCGGCTGCACCGGCGCCTGCTGCTGCTGCTGCTGTCGCTCCTCCATCGGCAGTGTCTCTTCCTGCCTCTGGCGACCCTCTTGCCTCACTTCCGCGCATGGCTGTGGTTACAAATTCTCCGGCGTTCATTCCCTCTCATCCGCCTGTTCCGGTTACAGGGGGAGTTACCGGTGGGCAGCTCATCCACCGGGTGGATCCCACTTATCCCGAACTGGCGAAGAGAATGGGAAAAAAAGGCTCCGTTGTAATCGCAGGCGTGGTGAGTCGCGGGGGCGTCATGGAAAATCTCCGGGTTATCAGCGGAGACCCGCTCCTGACTGGCGCTGCGATCACTGCCGTCCGCCAGTGGCGGTTCGATCCCTATCGCCTGAGTGGCAATGCAGTTGAGGCCCCAACCCGGGTTGTTGTCACCTTCAAGGATTAGTCTCTTTTTGGGGCCGGGACCATCTCCTTGGTAACCCTGTCTTTCAACTCCAATATTTGCATTCCGGCAGTCCTGCGGCGCACAATATGGAGTTGCCCGGAAATGAATCAAAACGAACCATCCGGACATCAAACTGATGTACAGGTAGGAATCGGTTGCAACATCCCCGTAGGTCGGACTCGGCATTTCGAGTAGCGGATCTACTGTAGCCGGTGAATGGCTTTCAACAACCCCGTTCCAGGTTGCGCGCAAGAGGCGTGATCCGGAGCTGAAAGCGGAGTGAAGACAAATTGGCAACGGCAAGTGCATCTTGCAGTCTCGAAAACTATCTCGTTCTTCCCGATCACACCATGGATTCGCGGATAGCCGCGGCCCGCGCTGAATTGGGAAGGGAATGCGTCATCCTGGGTCATCACTATCAGCGCGACGAAGTCATCCGCTTCGCCGACCATCGCGGAGACTCCTACAAGCTCTCGCAGCTGGCGGCAGCCGCCGAAGGGCGCTACATCGTCTTTTGCGGGGTGCACTTCATGGCGGAAAGCGCCGATGTGCTCAGCCGCGCCGGCCAGAGCGTGGTTCTGCCCGATCTTAATGCCGGCTGCTCCATGGCCGACATGGCTGAGATTGGCGAGGTGGAAAGCTGCTGGGAGCAGCTTGTCGATCTCGGACTCACCAGCGACGCAGGCGAGGGAATCACGCCCATTACCTACATGAACTCCACCGCTGCCATTAAAGCTTTCTGCGGTGAGCGGGGAGGTTTGGTCTGCACCTCCTCCAATGCAGGCGCGGCATTTCGCTGGGCCTTTGAGCGCAACCGCAGGATTTTCTTTCTCCCCGATCAGCACCTTGGACGCAATACGGCCTCTGCGCTCGGAATTCCCCTCAGCGATATGGTCGTTTGGGATCCCTATATGCCAATGGGAAACCTCACTGCCGACCGTCTGCGTTCCGCCCGGATCATCCTGTGGAAGGGGCACTGCTCCGTTCACCAGCGTTTCCTGCCGGAGCATGTAGACAAGGTTCGTGTCTCACGGCCCGGCGTCCGCGTAATCGTCCATCCCGAATGCCGGTGGGAGGTCTGTCAGAAGGCGGACGAAGTCGGCTCCACCGAGAAGTTGATCCAGCTCGTCGAGCAGGCTCCGGCGGGCGCTGCCTTTGCCATCG
>DASZRZ010000206.1:0-3089 GCA_035548935.1 Terriglobales bacterium | reverse complement strand
GTCGGCACGGGAATCCTGCGCAAGAATCCTGACTATTTCGCGGTCGAGGTGATGAATGAAATCTTCGGCGGCGGCTTCTCTTCCCGTCTGTTTACGAATCTGCGCTCGCGGTTGGGGCTGGCATATTCCGTGGGCGGAGGCATAAGCGCCGGTTGGGATCATCCGGGGGTGCTCAATATAGGCATGGCGACGAAGAGCGAGTCCACTCGCGAGTCGATTGAGGCTCTCTACAAAGAGCTCGACAAGCTGCTGACGGAGCCGATCACGGAAGAAGAGTTGAAGCGGGCCAAGGATGGCATTCTGAACTCCTTCATCTTTAACTTCGATTCCAAGGGCAAGGTTCTACAGGAGCGCATGCGCTATGAGTTCTACGGTTTCCCCGCCGGATATCTGGAGCAATACCGGATTGGAGTGGACAAGGTAACTTCAGCAGACGTGAAGCGGGTGGCGATGAAATATGTTCATCCCAAACAGCTCGCGCTGCTGGTGGTGGGGAATCCCGAGCCGGTGGTCAACGAGTTGAAGCCGCTGGGGACGGTGCAGAACATCGACATTGCGATCCCGCCGCCACCGGGAGCAACTGCCAAACCGCCGGCCTCACGGCCCGGCCATGCACAGGCGGCCCCGGCTCGAAAGTGACAACACCTTTGCCGCCAGCCGACGAAGAAAAGCAGCATCTTTTCCGGCTATAATCCGCCGCAGCCAGCATGCCATTTGCTCAATGTGCCCGCCAGAAGATCCATTTGTTCGAAAGGTGGGAACACATTGGATGATTGGCTGGGGAGAGTGTAGTGGCGAGTGAGCCGGGCCTGAGCTTTCAATCCGACCGATACAGCATCCGCCCCGTTTTTCTGCTGGCGCTGGTGCTCGCCGCGACCTTCGTCGTTTACAGCGGCTCCCTGGGATTTCAATTCGTTTGGGACGATGAGACACAAATCGCCGCTAATCCCATGATCCGGGAGGCGCGCTACCTGCCAGCCTATTTCCAGTATCACGTCTGGAGCTACATGGCTCCGGTGGACCTGGGAAATTACTACCGTCCGCTGTTCCTGGTTTGGCTGCTGCTCAATTACAAGCTGTTCGGCGCCAACACCATGGGCTGGCACCTCACCACCGTGCTGGCTCATCTGGGCGCAACCGCAATGGTTTACCTGGTGGCCCGGCGGCTGACCCGGAACCAGAATGTGGGACTGCTGGCCGCGCTCATCTTCGGATTGCATCCCGTCCACATTGAAGCTGTGAGCTGGGTTTCGGGGGTGACGGAGCCGCTGCTGGCAATACCGTTTATGGCCGCCTTGCTCTGCCATCTTCGGGCACGGGAGACGAAATTGCTGGCATGGCGGGCGGCGGCCCTGTCCCTGTTCATCACCTCGATGCTGCTGAAGGAAACCGCACTGGTTTTTCCGGCATTCGTATTTGCCTATGAGTGGCTCTACCCTTCTCCGGAAAATCCGGCACTGGAAAATAAACCGAAAAGCACAGGAAGCCTGTGGCGGCGGACACGCAGCGCGATTCTGATAACGATCCCTTACGCCCTCCTGATCGCGCTTTATATTCCGCTCAGAATTCATGTGCTGCGGGGCTTCAGCCATCCCGTAATGTCGATTCCACTTCTGGTGGACCTGCTGACGATCCCTTCGCTGTTGTGGTTTTACGCCAAACTGCTGTTGTATCCGGTGGGGCTGAGCGTGTTCTATGACACGCCGTATGTGGTGCAGTTCGGGGTGGGTTCCGTTTTGATGCCGGCGATTGTGGTGGCAGCCATGGCTGGCGCGCTGTGGTTCTGGTGGCGGCGCACGCATTCGACGGCGGTGCTCTACTCCGCGGTATTCCTGATCGTGCCGCTGCTCCCGCTTTTCAATCTTTCGACCTTCCAGAACGGGGAGATCGCACACGACCGCTATCTTTATTTGCCGTCGGTGGGCTTCTCGATTCTGGCGGCGATGGCGCTGCTCGCCATTGGTCAAGAAGGATCAAAGCTGGGGAAGGTGGCGGCGACGCGCGTGGTGGCGATCGCAGCGGTGGCGTTATTTCTGGCGGGAGCAACGGTGGTGCAGAATGCCTACTGGGCCGACAATCTCGTGCTCTATTTCCGTGGAATGCAGATCGCACCGAACAACAACCTGGCGCGGGTAAATCTGGCGAACGAACTGCTCAACCGCGGCATGAGCCAGCAGGCCATCGGACTCTATCAGCAGGTTCTGGAACGCGATCCCAACTACTGGCTCTGTATCTACAATCTGGGATACGTTCACTTCCGCCTGGGACACTACGAGCAGGCCGAGTCCTTTCTTACCCGGGCGGCCCTGATGAATCCCCGCGATGCCGACTCGGCGCTCTATCTCGGGCTTACAAAACGCAAGCTGGGAAAGCTCGATGACGCTTTGATCGCGTTGAAAGCGGCACTACAGCGTGAACCTCGGGGACGCGGTTACCGCTATTCGCTGGGTCTGGTGCTGGAAGAGCAGGGCAAGCCCAAAGAGGCCCTGGAGATGTTCGAGGCCGAGTTGCAGCACAACCCGCGCTATCCCGAGCCGAAGGTGCGCATCGCAAAGTTACAGAAGGAACTTCACGTCTCCCCGCAATAGCCTGCAACAGGCTCCCGCTCCAAGCGTCGGAGCATCCCCAGTAGAGTCAGAATCCGTGGAACGGAAAAAGAAACTACAATCAAAGGGTAGCCATGGCTGCTCCTGTCATCCCGGATGTACCAGGCTCTCTCCCGCCCGGGCCGCGTTCTTTTATCCCCGGAGTCAACTTGCTCGCCTTCCGTCGCGATCCCCTGGGATTTCTGGGTGAGGTGGCGCGGCGGTACGGCGATATCGCCTACTTCCAGTTGGGTTCACAGCACGTCTATCTGCTGAGCCATCCTGAGTACATCAAGGATGTGCTGGTCACGCACGACCGGAAGTTCAAAAAGGGCCGCATTCTCGAGCGCGCAAAACGGGTATTGGGAGAAGGGCTGCTCACCAGCGAAGGAGAATTCCACCTGCGGCAGCGGCGGCTGATGCAGCCGAGCTTCCAGCACAGGCGCATTGCGCACTATGCGGACGCAATGGTGGAAGCCTCCGCAGCCTGGGGCGGGAGATGGC
>DASZRZ010000205.1:0-12228 GCA_035548935.1 Terriglobales bacterium | reverse complement strand
GGGGAGATGACCCAGTGCGGCGAAATGCCCTTTAGTCCCTATTTCGGTTCGGTGGATTCCACTCCGCTCTTTCTCATCCTGCTAGGGGAGACCTTCAATTGGACCGCCGACGATGATCTGGTGAGAGAGATGCTCCCCGCTGCATATGCAGCACTGGACTGGATCTCCAAATATGGGGACTTTGACGGTGACGGCTTCGTTGAATATCTTTGCCGCTCGCCGCGGGGACTGGTCAACCAGGGATGGAAGGATTCATGGGACGCGAACATTCATCGCGACGGACGCGTTGCCAAGCCACCCATCGCCCTGGCCGAGGTGCAGGGATACGTTTATGAGGCCAAGTACCGCATGGCCTCGCTGCTGCGGCAGTTCGGAGACACCACAACCGCCGACCGCCTGCGCCGCGAGGCAACGGAGATGGCCAAGCGCTTCGATAAGGCGTTCTGGATGCCCTCCCGTTCCTACTATGCTATGGGTCTGGACTGCGACAAGCGTCCCATGGAGGTCATCTCATCCAACCCGGGGCATCTGCTCTTTACCCGGATGCTTCCCCGGGACCGGGTGCGCGCCATCGTGGACCGCCTGATGCGCGACGACATGTTTTCCGGCTGGGGCTGGCGCACGCTTTCGACGGAAGAGCGCGGATTCAATCCCATGAGTTATCACCGCGGCTCCGTGTGGCCTCATGACAACTCCCTCATCGCTCACGGAATGGCGTTGAATGAACTGCGCGCTCCCGCGATCAAGGTTCTGACCAGCATGTTCCAGGCTGCGCTTAACTTCCGCGACTACCGCCTGCCGGAGCTATTCTGCGGAATGCAGCGGCGTGAACACGATGAGCCGGTGCACTATCCGGTCTCGTGCTCTCCGCAGGCCTGGGCCTCGGGTTCGCTGTTTCTTATTCTAGTGTCCGTGCTTGGAATCAGGCCCAGCGCTCCGCGGAAGGAACTGAATATCATCAATCCCGAACTCCCGGATTGGCTGGAGTATCTTCACATCCGCAACCTGCGCGTGGGGAACAGCCGCGTGGGCCTGGATTTTGTCCGCCACGGCCAGCGGACCTTCTGCAATGTGGTGGACGTGGAAGGCGACCGCCTGCTGGTCAACGTTGCCTTCAAAAAGTAATTGCTGGATATAGGCTCCGCCACCTCTTCCCGATTAGAATCGCGGCATGAGTACTCCCGGCCCGCTTTTCCGCCCCTATGACCGGCTGGTCAAGATCACCTTGAAGGACAAGGAAGTTGAGGTGCCCGCCGGGAATATGCTGCTGCGGGCGTTGCAGTATCTTGCCCCGGAGGGCATCGCCTACGGGCGCTTCTGCTGGAACGAGGACTGCCAATACTGCCGCGTTACATACGACACGGGAGAGGGAACGCCCTCACGGGTGGCCATATCCTGCAAGCTGATGGTGGAAGAGGGAATGCGGATCACTGAATTGGCGCAGGAGCTGCGTTACTGCCTGCGCGACCTGAAGCTTAAATCGGAGTAAGGATTCCCGGACGTCTACGGCAAAGAGAGCTTATTGCCGCGGGCGAGCCGCGGGGGCCGGTCCAAGTTTCTTCAATCGATCGCGGGCCTGCTGTGCTTCGATCGAGCGCGGATATCGAGTGAGAAGGCTGTTCAGCTCTCTTACGCCCTGGCTTCGCTGCCCCAGTTCCAGCAGGGCATAGCCCTTCTTCAACTGTGCTGCCGGGGCTTTATTTCCATCCGGATACTGCTCCATCACTGTGTCGTAGGCGGCGATTGCTTCCTGGTATTTTCCCTGGCGGTAGAGCATGTCCGCGAGATAAAACTGCGAGTTCCCGGCGAGATCGGTATTGGGGTAATACTTCAGGTAGTCGCCAAACTCCTGCAAGGCCAGATCGTACTTTCCAGCCGAGTAGTCACGAAGAGCGTTGTTATAGAGCACATCGGGCGGGGGCGCCAGGGAGGCCGCAGGTGGTCCGCCTGGAGCGGGAGCACTGGGAGCAGGGGTAGCGGCGGGGAGATTCGCCTGCGCCGCCTGCATATCTTCCAATTGCTTGCTGATCCGTCCCATGCGCGCTTTCAGTTCGTCCACGGAATCGTGCAAGGCCTGAATCTGGCCGGAGAGCTGGTCAACCCGCCCTCCTGCATCGGTCTGCTGCTGTTGCAAACCTTTGTTGACGTTTTCGACCGCCGCGGTGACTTTACTGATGTTGTCCGTGCTCTGCTCCACCAGGCTGCGCATGACGCCCATGCGCTCGTCGAAGGTCTGCTGCATACGCGCCATCTGGTCCTGCAGGCTCTGCACCATGGTTTGCAGCTGTATGACTTCGCGATCAACCGCGTAGGCCGGGGAACTCGATCCTGCCAGCACGATAGCCACGGCAAGTACAGCGGTGGGGCAGATGGAATAGAGGCGTGCCGACGATGAAATACGTTGCTTCTTCATAACAGCCACTCCGTTAGATGCCGAATAAGCTTTGCTGGTGAGCCGCAACTCGCATGCCCGCTGTGTTTCAAAAG
Source organism: Terriglobales bacterium (assembly GCA_035548935.1). Taxonomy (GTDB): domain Bacteria; phylum Acidobacteriota; class Terriglobia; order Terriglobales; family Acidobacteriaceae; genus DASZRZ01. The sequence goes on along the minus strand of DASZRZ010000205.1, from coordinate 9,741 downwards.
ATTGGGTGATCCCAAAAGATTGGGCCCAACAGATTGGTCCCAACAGGGAAAGCAGCGTACTCCCGGCCAAGAGCCATCAACCAGCCGGAGAGGATGTTTCCTCCAGCGTGATGGATGGCCATTGGCCCGGAAGTCCGTAGCGTTTTACTTGCCGTAGACGTAGTGTCCGCGACGGTTTTGCTGCCAGCACTGCTCGTTGGATTCGGTGCAGAACGGCTTTTCTTTGCCGTAGCTGATGGTGCGAATCCGTCCGGCATCGATGCCGGCCTGAGTCAGAGCGTTCTTTACGGCATTGGCGCGGTTATCGCCCAGAGCAAGGTTGTACTCGGTTGAGCCGCGCTCATCGCAGTGTCCTTCGATGGTGAAGCTGATGCTCGAGTGCTCCTTTAACCATGCCGCGTTTGCCTGCAGCGACCCCATCTGATCGGCGCGGACGTCATACTTGTCGTAGTCGAAGTAGATATCCTTCACACTCTGATTGAACATCTCCTGTTCGCTCATGGAAGGAGCGGGCGCAGGCGCGGGGGCTGAAGGGGGAGGAGGCTGAGTGACCGATACGCGTGCCGTGGCCTCTTTGCTTCCACCATTTCCCCGTGCGGTAAGCCGGTAGGTGGTGGATTGGGTTGGTGATACCTGGCGCGATCCGCTGGCATCCACCGCGCCGATGCCGTCAATGGAAACATCGGTGGCATTCTGTGTCTGCCAGGAAAGCGTGCTCGACTGCCCCGCTTGAATCGATTCCGGTTGTGCTCTCAGAGTGGCTGTGGGCGCCGGTGGGGGTGGTGGGGGTGGGGGTGGTGGTGCCGGGGCAACCTTCTTTTTGCAAGCGCCCAACACCAGGATAGCCGCCAGGGCCAACAACAGTACGCTCCACTTCAACCTGCTTTGCTTCACCTGATCCTCCAATGCGAGCTCGTTCTCGCGCATGCTTCGAAAGGAAAACTGTGGTGAGCGGCCCGGTGGTTATGCCGGTCCTGCTCCAATCGGCCGCGGCTGGTTATTCTCCAGCTTGCTGCCGGGCCTGCGATTGCGAACTACTTCAAAGTCCAGTTGGGCTGGGAGTTACGCCCGGTTTTTGTTAGTTGCCGCTGCTGGGTCCCATCGGCCAGCATGGTCCATATCTGGTCCGAGCCGGCCCGGTTTGACTGAAATGCTATGTGCCTGCCATCCCCTGACCAGGTAGGGAAGTCGTTACGTCCTGCGTCGTGCGTCAACTGCACGAATTTACGGCTGCCGATATCCATGATGTAGATATCCTGTCCGCCGGGCGCTCCGGGTCCGTAGTGGCGGAACCAGGCGAAGGCGAGCAGTTGACCATTGGGCGACCAGGATGGCGACACCGCATAGCCTTCTTCCGTAATCTGCTGTGGATTGGTGCCATCGGCGTCCATAATATAAATCTGCGGCAGACCGCTGCGACCGGTGACCCATGCGACCTGTGTGCCAGTTTTTGCGTTGAAAACCGGGGAAACATCGGGACCACGGTAGGCCGTAACGCGGCGGGCATTGGCGCCGCTTGCATCGGCCATATAGATTTCCGGGTCTCCGTTGCGCGAGGAAGAGTATGCCAGCTTAGTGCCGTCGGGAGACCATGCGGGAGAAATATTTGTCCCGCCAGAAGCGGGGAAGGTAACCATACGGCCCAGTTCGAGGGAGTACATCAGGATCTGGAAGCCGCCACGGTCACCGCTGAAGGCCAGGCGCGTACCGTCGGGAGATACCCTTGGCGAAAGCGCAATGCTGTTCAATTTCGTGATCTGCTTCTGCCCCGCTCCATCGTAATCCATCGACCAGATTTCCTTGTGTCCGGTGCGGTCGCTCACAAAGAAAATTCTGCTCTCGGCAATCCCGGGAATTCCGCCCCCGAGCCGGAAAATAATCTCGTTGGCAAAGCGATGGGCAATCACCCGGGCATTGTCTTCGGTGGCCTTTTCGCGGTACTGCTTGCCAAGCACCTGCGGAGAAGACGTGTTTCTGGCGTCAAACAACCATCCCTGAACTGCGAGATCGTCAGCGGAGACACCGATGTTTCCGAAGGCAACCATCCCGGCATTGGGTGGAGGGTTACCCCAGGCATCGAGCTTCATCTCGCTGGGCTGTCCGGGAACCTCCAGGGGATAGAAACTCCGGGAGACCATCTCGAAGATGCCCGCGAACTCCAGATCGTTCCAAAGGGTTTGATTGAAGACGTCGCGCAGCTTGCCGGTCTGCGGGTCGGCCACATTCTGCCGGAACTCCGGCACGGCCAGCCGCACTTTGTCGACGCCCAGCCCGGTTCCTGTGCGAATCCAATCCTGCGCATGCAGGCTGGCCAGAGGGATGGCCAGCAGGGATACCATGCTTAAAAAGACAAACTTTATTCGCTGTTTTTTACAAATCATGTCTTGAAAACCAAACCTTTTGGACCGGTTTACCGGTAAATCTATCCTGACAGGACATATGCGCTTCGCGGCGCCTGATTTTACCGGCGGTAGTCGAACCAGAACTCTACCGAAACCTTGCTTCCCGGATAATCGCCGGGCAAGGGCCCGAAGGTATCAATCCGCTGGATTGCCCTTACGGCCGATATATCGAGCGAGGGCACTCCGCTGGTGGTACTTAATTGCACGTTGGCCGGTTGTCCCGAGCGGGTGATGTCAAAGGTGATGAAAACCCTCTTCGCATCATGAATACTCGGGTCCACCTCATATTTGAGCCAGTTATCGGAAACCTTGCGGCGAACCGCATCCACGTACCAGGAAAAGCGGCTGCCGAAATCACCGCCACCCGAGCCAGTGAAGCCGAATCCACCCTTGGCGTTTGCCGTATTGAAGCTGCCGTAGGGGCCACTGACGGGTCCGCCCTGTCCGAAGGGAACCACATTGGCAGGCTCCGGCAGCGGTTCCACCTGCCGCTTGGGCGGTTGGACGCTCGCCTGCTGTTTCGGCTCGGGCTTGCGTTTGGATGTTTTGTCGGGAATGGGTATGGCGTCCGGTTCCTTCTCGACTTCCTTTGGCTTGGGAAGGGTTTGCGACAGGCCCTTCGACTCGTTTGCCAGAATGTTCTCGGTCTTGACCTGGGGGGCGGGCAAGGGAACACTGCTCACCAGCGTGGCGCTCATTGCGCCGTCTCCGCCTTCGGAGCCTCCCCAGCTATCTCCCGCGCGGCCCAGCACAAATCCGTAGAGCACCATCCCGCCGAAGAGTGCGACGTGCAGAGCCGCCGATACCGCCAGCGGATTCCGCCAGCTCTCGCGCTCTTCCAAAATGTCTGCCCGTCCATGCATTCGCGTTCAGTTTTTGCTCTTGTCAACGCCCGTCCGTGCGCGAGGGAGATTTAGCGAGCGGTTGGGTAACGATGCTGACGTTGGTAATCCCCGCCTGCTTCACCGCGTCCATCACCGTGGCAAAGGCTCCAAAGGGAACATTTTCATCAGCCCGGATGTAGATCGACTGCCGCTGCGGATCCCGTACTTTGCTCTTAAGCCTGTCTGCAATCTGGTTGATGTTGATGGGGTCGTTTCCGAGGAATACCTTTTGTTCGCGATCGATGCTGATTACCATCCGCTCTTCGGAAATCTCCTTCACGGTGCGCGTCTTGGGAACTTCGACATCGATGCCGGACTGAAGAATCGGCGCGGTCAACATGAAGATAATCAGCAGCACCAGAACCACGTCCACCAAGGGAGTGACGTTGATTTCGCTGAGGGAGGAGCGCGTCCTCCCATCATGGCTGGTGAACGCCATCAGCGCAGCTCCGGCGCTTCCGCCATGGCGGTGGTGTGGGGAGCGGGCATGGGGCCACGGGCGCGTTCCACGGTGTTCATCATCTCCAGGGAGAAGTTATCCATCGCCGATCCCATTTCACGAATCTCGTTTCCGAACTGGTTGTAGGCAATCACCGCCGGGATGGCCACAAACAATCCGGCCGCGGTGGTGATCAGAGCCTCGGAGATTCCGGGCGCCACCGCCCGTATGGTCGCCGCGCCCGCCGTGCCCAGGCTGTGGAAGGCGTCGATAATTCCCCATACCGTGCCGAACAGGCCCACAAAGGGCGTGACCGCCCCCGTTGTCGCCAGCCATGGCAGCTTTCGCTCCATGCGGGTCAGCTCTTCCGAAGAAGCAATCTGCATAGCCCGCTGCACGGCGACGGGGTTGCGTCCGCCGTTCTTGCGGTACTCTTCGTGGCCTCCCTCAAAAACTCCCACCAGGGGGCTGGGCTTGAACTGTTCGGATACGGCCGCAATATCCTGAAAGCGCTGTGCGCGGCGGAAGGCGCGTAAGAACCGTGCGCTCTGTGCGCGCGCACTGCGGAACAGCCGTGCCTTGACGATGATGATCGACCAGGAGAACACGCTGAAGAACAGCAATATGGCGAGGACAAATTTGGCGACAGGACCACTCTGCACAATCAGACTTGTGATCTCATCGCCGATGGCATAGGCAACTACTGGCAGGTTTTGCATTGCGTATGAAAGCGCTTCCGGTGCGCTGCGTATCCTTTGGATTATAAAGCAGAAGCGTGTCTTCGAGGGCGGGCGAACACCCGATGTAAATAGGTGAATTTGCGTAGGATGGGCCATGTGCGAGGTGGAGCTTTTCACGATGGCTCCAGACAAATTGAATCGCCTTCGCTTGCCACGCCAGTTCCGGCCTTCCTTAATTTGGTCCGGAGTAGTATGGCCTCTGCTACACTTCCGGCAACATCTCCAGGAACCGCCGTGCTCCTTGAATTACGCGTCGAAAACTACGCCATCATTGATCGCGTAGACGTCGAGTTTTCTCCCGGACTTAATCTGGTTACCGGTGAGACCGGCGCTGGAAAATCCATTCTGATCGACGCCCTGGCGCTCCTGCTCGGGGAAAAGGCCAGCTCCGAGGTCGTGCGCCATGGAGCCGATAAGGCGGTAATCTCCGCCGTATTCCACGTTGAAAGCGATTCCCTGAACGCCGCGCTGGAAGCCAACGGGATTGATGTCGAACAAGACCTCATCGTTCGCCGGGAAATTGCGCTCAATGGACGCGGGCGGGTGTTTATCAACAATCAGCCGGCGACCGTGGCAGTGCTACGGCAACTTGCGCCCCATCTGGCGACCATCCATGCACAGAATGAGACGCTGCTCTCCTTCGATGCGGCGGCACGCCTGCATCTGCTCGACTCCTATGCCGCCTCTGACCTGAGGCCGGTGGCGGAGGCACATCAGGCATGGCGCACGCTACGCGAGCAGATTGCCCAGTTGCAGCAGGACGAGCAAGACCGTTTGCGGATGGTGGACCTCTGGAGCTTCCAGCAGAAGGAGATTGCCTCCGCCCGCCCGATTTCCGGCGAAGATGAGCAACTGGAGGCGGAAAAGCTCGTACTCGCCAACGCCGAAAAAATCTACAACCTGGCCACTACCGCCTACGACCTTCTCTATGAAGGCGAGGGAGCCGCAGCCACCGGGTTGCGGTCCGCTGCGCGCAATCTGGAAGATCTCGCCCGCTTTGAGCCGCGCTGGCTTGACTCAGCGGCGGCCCTCGATTCCGCCCGGCTGGCCGCGGAAGATGTTGCCATGGCAATGCGTGATTACGCCGCTGGCATCAATGCCTCCCCCGATGGCCTGGCAGAGATTGAAGATCGCCTTGCCCTGCTGGATCGCCTGAAACGAAAGTACGGACAGACGCTCACGGAGGTGATTGCCTACGGGGAAGAGGTTGAGCGGAAGCTGCGCGAGCTTGAGAACAAAGACGAAACTCTGGCGGAGCTGAATCGCCGGTTGGGAGATGCCGCGGAGGTCTATGTGGCCGCTGCACGCGCATTGTCGCGCCAGCGGCATGCCGCGGCCCGGAAACTGGAAAAACTCGCCGGACAGCAGATTAACGACCTTGCCATGAATGCCCGCTTTGGCATCGACCTGAATGGAACCGATGACGAGGCAGGCTGGTCCGCAACGGGATTCGACTCGGTGCAGTATCTGATCTCGGCCAATCCCGGCGAGCCATTGGCACCGGTGGAGAAGATTGCCTCGGGAGGCGAGTTGTCGAGAGTAATGCTGGCTTTGAAGAGTTGTGTGGCGCAGCCTCCGGCGGGCTCGCGGAAAAATGCTTCGCCTGCCGCCCAGCGGACGATGGTCTTCGATGAAATCGATACCGGCATTGGCGGCAGGGCGGCGGAGGCCGTGGGACGCAAGTTGAAAGCCCTGGCGCAGTCCGCGCAGGTTCTTTGCGTCACGCACCTTCCGCAGATTGCATCCTTTGCCGACCAGCACTATGTGATTGAGAAGCACGTTGCCGGGGAAGGAAAGGCAGGACGAACCAACACTACCGTGCGCCGTCTCAATGGAACTGAGCGTACGGAAGAGATCGCGCGCATGCTGAGCGGCGCCAAACTCACGGAAACCTCCCTGAAGCATGCCGAGCAGATGCTCAAGGCCAACGCTGTAAGCACATGATCCGCCCGCTGCCAAAAGCTGTTCCCTGCGGAATCCCTTCAATCACTGCTAATTACCGCCCTTTCCGCCATTTGCGTTGACTCCGCCGTGCCCCGTCAGCTACCGTTACCATCTGGATAGCTCTACCTGCCCCCAAGGGCAAACCATCCAATCACAGGAGTCGGATGAGCGTCGGCGAGACTAAAACACTGCTTTTGTTGAAACCCCGGGGATTCTGCGCGGGAGTTGTGCGCGCAATTGACATTGTGCGTATTGCCCTCGACACCTTTGGCCCGCCGATCTACGTTCGCAAGGAGATCGTCCACAACCGTCATGTGGTCGAAGACCTGGCTGCCAAAGGCGCCATTTTTGTGGACAGCATCGCCGAGGTTCCCGAGGGAGAGCGCGTTATCTACAGCGCCCATGGCGTGGCGCCTGAGGTCCGCGATGCCAGTCTGGGGCGCAAACTGCGTGTGATTGACGCCACCTGCCCGCTGGTCACCAAGGTTCACGTGGAGGCGATCCGCTTTGCCAAGGAAGGCTATTCGCTGATCCTGATCGGCCATCGCGATCACGATGAGGTGATCGGCACGCTGGGCGAAGCCCCTGAGGCCACCCAGGTGGTCGGATCGGTGGAGGAAGTGGCTCAGTTGACGGTTCCCGATCCCGAGCGGGTGGCTTACCTTACGCAAACCACGCTTAGCCTGGATGAGACGCGCGATATTGTGGCGGCTCTGCGCCAGAAGTATCCCAATATTCAGGGTCCTGCCGCGCAGGATATCTGCTATGCCACGGAAAACCGCCAGACTGCGGTCAAGCACGTAGCCTCCGACGCGGAACTTCTGCTGGTGGTTGGGTCGGAGAACAGTTCCAACTCAAACCGCCTGGTGGAGGTGGCCTGCAACGAAGGCACCCGCGCCCATCTCATCGAGAACTTCCAGGCTATCCGGCCGGAGTGGCTGGAGAACACCAAAACCATCGCACTGACCGCTGGCGCCTCGGCCCCGGAGTGCCTGGTCGAAGAGGTGATTACCTTCCTCGGAGGCCATGGATTTACCAATCTTCGTGAAGTTGAGGTTATGCCCGAGAACGTTCGCTTTGGATTGCCGCCGGAGATCGTGGAGGCTATCGGTAGTGCTCCTCCTCTGAATGCCATGGCGTCCATGCCGGAGTAAGACAGAATGCCAGAAATCCCGGGCCCTGTTTCTCCCGCAGTTTTGTTGGCAGGCAAGCTCCGCGAAATGCTGGCACGGGTGGCCTCGGCCACCGGTTCTGCCCGCAAGTTTCTGTTCTCTCTGCAGCATGCGGATGGCTACTGGTGCGGTGAACTTGAGGCAGACACCACCCTCGAATCCGATTACATCGCCATGCATACTCTGCTGGGAACCGGCAGTCCCGAGAGAATGCGCAAGTCGCTCCGCTGGATTCTCGACCACCAGAACTCCGATGGGGGATGGCCGATCTACGAGGGAGGTCCCTCGGAAGTCTCCGCTTCGGTGAAAGCCTACTTCGCCCTGAAGCTGATGGGCTATGGCATGGACGATCCGGTTCTGACCCGGGCCCGCGCCTGCATCGAATCGCTGGGGGGCGTGACCAGCGTCAACACCTACACCAAAATTTATCTTTGCTTCTTCGGCCAATATGACTGGGATGCCGTGCCGGCGATTCCGCCCGAGATCGTTCTGTTTCCCAATTGGTTCTGGTTCAATATCTACGAAATTTCCGCGTGGTCGCGAGCCATTTTTATTCCGCTCTCGATTGTGTACGCGAAGAAGCCCTTCAAGAAGATCCCTCGCACGCGCGGCATTCAGGAGCTGTTTCCCAATGGCGACATGCACAGCGTCAAGCTTCACCTGAAATGGTCGAAGCGGCTGGTGAGCTGGCGCAACTTCTTTCTTTTTTTTGATCGCATGACCCACTGGTTTGAGAGGGTGCATGTGCGCCCGCTGCGTTCCATGGCTTTACGAAAGGCCGAGCGGTGGATGCTGGAGCGCTTCGAGATGAGCGACGGCATGGGCGCGATTTATCCGGCGATGATGAACGCCATTATTGCGCTGCGCTGCCTGGGATATTCGGTGGACGACCCTCAGTTCATCCGGGCCATGGACGAATTCGAGGCCCTCGGGATTGAAGAAGCCGTAAGCTTCCGGATGCAGCCCTGCAAGCCTCCGGTATGGGATACCGCTTATGCGCTGCTTGCGCTGGGCGAGGCAGGGGTGCCGCGCAACGATGCCGGCATGGTAAAGGCTGCCGATTTCATCCTCCAGAAGCAGGTTACCCATAAGGGCGATTGGGCGGTAAAGGTGCGCAACGTCGCGCCCGCCGGATGGTATTTCGAATTCAACAACGAGTTTTATCCCGATGTGGATGATACGGCGCAGGTACTGCTCGGGCTGAGCCATGTCGATCATCCCAACGGGCGCTACCTGCGGGAGACCGTGGAGCGCGCCGTTGCCTGGGTGCTGGCCATGCAGTGCAAGGAGGGAGGATGGGCCTCCTTCGATCGCGACAATACCAAGATGATGTTCCAGTACATCCCGTTCGCCGATCACAACGCCATGCTCGACCCCCCCACGGTGGATATTACGGGCAGGGTACTCGAGATGCTGGCCGCCTACGGATATACCCGGGCTCACCCGGCCGTTGCCCGCGCCCTGAAGTTCATCCTGAAGGCGCAGGAGCCCGATGGCTCCTGGTTCGGACGCTGGGGCGTGAACTACATCTACGGCACAATGTGCGTCTTGCGCGGGCTACAAGCCATCGGCATTGAGCCCGATGAGCCGTACATTCAGCAGGCAGCGCAATGGCTCCGCATGGTACAGAATCCCGATGGAGGCTGGGGAGAAAGCTGCATGTCGTATGACGACCCCACTACCCGGGGCGTGGGGCCCAGCACCGCGTCTCAAACGGCGTGGGCGGTTCTGGGATTGCTGGCCATCGGCGATACGCGCAGCGACGCCATATCCCGGGGGGTGGAATATCTATTACGGACGCAGCGCGAAGATGGCTCCTGGCGCTACACGCAGTACACGGGAACGGGTTTCCCGCGGGTTTTCTACCTGAAATATCACTTGTATTCGCAGTACTTCCCGTTGATGGCGCTGGCGTCGTATTCCAGTGTTTTTTCCGGAGAGAAGGCCGTGGCTGTTTCCAACCCGACTCACGCCCATTACCCCGCGCTTCCGAGGGAGGGTCCCATGCCGGGGGAAGGACGATTACAATAAGCGATTACAATAGTTTCAGCAATTCAGGTTTCAGCCCGCATTGAGGAGAGAAATTTGCCAGTACCGATTTCGCAGATGTGGACGGTAGCAACCTATGTCCTGCGCCAGAAGGTCAAGCGGCGCGACCGC
>DASZRZ010000204.1:0-8735 GCA_035548935.1 Terriglobales bacterium | reverse complement strand
ATTCCCAGACAACCAGCGATTTCCATCCCCCATCTGCAAGGCGTCTGAGATTTCTGGCGTCGCGTGAATGATTACCGCTGATTTTGGTTGTCCAGTAAGCGCTGTTTCGCTTGGGAACGCGCGCCCCCCGGGCGCAACTGTGGCCATGCCAAAAGCAACCGTGGACAAAAATGACCTTATGAAGGCGCGGGAAAACGAGGTCAGGGCAGCCGGGCAGATCCTTGCGACAAAGACGAAACCGGTAGCCCATCCGGTGAGCAAGGCTCCGCACGACCAATTCGGGAGCGGTATCGCGGCTTTTCACCGCCCGCATGGTTCGGCTCCGGTGCTCCCTTGTCTCCCTCATCGGCGCAAATCGATCTTGAGACTCGGATCTGTCTCGAATTCCTCGATAATCTCGTTGTAACGCTTCACTAACTCGTTGACGGCCGTCTTGCGTCCGTCGGCAGCGAAACTGCCCAGTTCGTACAAGTTCAGAGCCACGAATTGTTCGATTTCAAAGATGTCGATGCGATCACCGAGACCAACATTATTCGCCAACCCTTCCGCCACGTCGAGCCCTCGCTGTAGCGTCACCACAACCGGACGGATGCCATCGTTCAGATTGTTGGCGCATCGTGCGATCACAGCTTCGCCAGGATTGGTGGTTACATGGACCGCAACGTCACCGAGGAAAAAATCTCCATGCCGCGAGCCGGGGGAGTCGGCGGTTGAAAAACTATTGTGATCGAACTTCCCCTTTCCCAACGCGCAATCGAGCTTTGCTCCCAGCAGGTGCTGCAATACCGCTCCCGCATGATGCATTCCCGGCGTTGTTTTCTGCCTTTCCTCGGCTTGCGCTATCACGTCGCGGACAACGGCGCGTAGGCCCTTGGAAGCGTCCAGTTTGATCTTGAAAGGCTTGCCGGCAAAGAATTCCTGAACGCGATCAATCCAGAAGGTTTCGATAGCATCTAGATCGACTTTGCCCTGTGTGCTCAGCCGATTCAGAAATGCGACGTACTGCCGCATGTTGTGGAGGCTGCCACGCGAGGTGCGCCCGCCTTCTGCGGCGAGCAGCCGGTTAATGCCGTGCCTTTTCAGAACCGCTTGAACGGCTCCCTTTCCTAAACCCAGAACCTGGCCTCCTCCTTCGGTGATAAGTTTTTCTTGATTAAGGGGAAGGCCCATTGTCCGGGCGTGCTGGGTCACGACAAGAGCAACCGAAATCGGCCCTTTGCCTCGAAAAGTGTTTTTAGTAGTGAACGCACTGAGTTCTTTCTGGTGCGCGATTCCCAGTTCTTCAGGCCGCTTCTTTCTCATGGGACTCCGCGGCCGCTAGCAACGGCTCAAGAATATTAGCGGTCAGAAAACGCACGACGGGAACCACCACGCCATCGCCAGCGAGATGATATGCCTCGTTATAGTTCTTCGGGAGCTTATAGCTGTCCGGCAAGCCCATCAACCGCACTGCCTCACGGGGAGAAAGCAGGCGCGACCTTACCTTTTTGCCTTCCACCATGATGATCGTTTGCCTGCTGGAACCGCCAACTGGCGTCCGGAGGCAACCGGAAACATCATCAAATCTCACCTCCGCCCGCTGAATGCGTTTGCCCTTCTCAGTCTCACGCGTGCGTTTGTAGACTCCACCGACCATACGTGTGCCCATTCTCTGGGCTCGTTCAACTTTCTTGCGGTTGATAGGACTCATGAGGGAAAGCAGGTAACTGGTTTCCTCGGCCGTATGCCATGCGACGCCTTGTGGTTCATCCTCGATCAAATCTAGGAATGTCGAGGTACGTTTTGCTGGAGTGGGCAATTGCCACCAGACCCATGCATCTTTGGAGAGAGCGGATAATCTTTTATAAGCACCCATGAGATGTGGAGGATGCCACAGGGAACCCGGTTCGTCGGCTCTAAGCTCTTCGGGAACCGCGATGCCCTCCCGGACGCAGATGACAAAAAGTCGAGGTCGAGACTGCGGTACGAAGTGCACGGCATCCACTACGACGGCTCCAAAACGATAATTTGCGCCTGCGATTGCGGTGCCGATCGCCGCAAAATCCTTTCCCCCATGGGAGGCTAGCGCGCCACAGACATTCTCAAGCACGATCAAGGAAGGCGCGCGCCCTTCCTTGCCCAGTTTTTGCATGAGGCGCCAGAAAGGCCAGAAGGTGCCGGAACGTTTTCCATTCAAGCCTGCCCCGGAACCCGCCAATGATAAGTCCTGACAAGGAAATGAGGCCCAGGCAAGACTTGGCGATCCAGGCAGGTCTTCAGGATTCACAGTGGCGACATCGGCGATTTTCAAATGCCCTTGGCCCCAATTAGCGATATAGCTGGCGCCTTTCTTAGTGTCGATATCGTTGGCAAATGTACAAGCCCAGGATGGCCCTAGGCCAGCTCGCGCCATACCGCCGCCCGCAAAGAATTCATAGTAAGAACGCACTTCGACCTCGGACATAGCCATATGCTGGCTTGACAACACACTACACCATCAACCCGATGTGGATAAAGAGCTTAGGGAGTTTCTTCCGGTTTTCAGGCTAATCGGCCTGAAACCGCTTAGAACGTGGTGCTGACCGTGAAGCGGAAGGTCTTCTTCGGTTCGTAGAGCTTGTAGTCGGAGCCGTAGGTGGTGAGAGCCTGGCGGTAGCTGTAGTCCCCGGCTCCGCCCACCGGGAACATGTCGCGGGTAACGGAGAAGGGCGCGTCGCTGAAGGTGTCGAGCCGCACGGGATTCAACGCGTAATAAATGCGGAACGGGGCGTTGACGATCGGCATGATGACCTGGAGCTCAACGCCGGTGGATACGCGAGGCTTCCAATTGGAGGCTGAGATGACCCTGAGGTCGCGGCCAAAGGGCTGAGCGACCCCGCCGCTGCAGGCGAAAGAGGTATCCAGCGTGGGGCATCCGAACTGCGTGGTGTTCAGGGTGGTCAACTGCGCCTCATTGAGCTGAAGTTGGGACTTGCTCAGGATGGCGTTAATCCCGGCATCGGCAAAGAGAGCCAGGGTGATTGGGCCCGCGATGGGGATGCGGTATTCCACGTTGGCAACGATGTTGGTGTCGCCACCCGGGAAGATGAGCCGGTGCACCGGGATGGGAACGGTGACGCAATTGGTGAGATTGGCCTCCGAGCAGGCCACGGAGGCGCTGGGGTTCCGGGCCACCAGACTGTTATCGGGATTGCGCAGTGGGAAGTCCACGCGCTCCACGAAGAATGCCAGCGGGCTGATGCCGCGGATATCGAAGCCGCGAACGTCATTCTCGCCGCCGATGAAGAAGCGCTCCCACGGTGGGGCGACCTTTCCTCCGTAGCCCCTCAGGAAAGATCCCTGAATGCGATAGGCAAGGGTGTTGCGGCCTTCGTTGGCGGCCACCGGCTTGATGCCTTTCATGGGCAGGAAGTGTTTCCACTCGATAATGGGGCGGAAGAAGGAAACATCGCCGCCAACGCCCGCGAACTCGCCTCCGACATAGAAGCTTTTGCCGCTGTGGGGCCGCTGGGGGTTATCCACGGTATTGGAGGTGAATGAGGGAAGCAGCTTACTGGTGATTACACCCTTCAGGGCGTCCGGGCCGGAGATGTTGCGGAAGTTCAGCTCCTGGAAGTATGCCTTGGAGAACTCGCTGAAAACCTGGGTCGATGACTTGTCGAGAGTGTAGGTGATGCCCACGCGCTTAAAGGAGCGCCGCAGGGGATAACTGATGGAAGTGGTGAAGCCGGTGCTGGACTGAGTGAAGTTCTGCAACGATTGCTGCACCTCAGGCGACAAGGCCAATCGCTGGCCTGCCAGAACCTGGCTCTGTTGCAGCTGATCGAAGTCGAAGCGGCGGCTGAATACGGTGAAGCCAAACTGCAAGGGACGGTCGAAGAGGTAAGGCTCGGTGAATCCAAACTGAATGTTGCGCTGCTGGCTTCCCACGTTGGCCTGAACGCTGAGGGTCTCTCCCAATCCCAGGAAGTTGTTGGTTTCGTAGCTCAGGCCGATAAACGAGCCCGCCAGTCCGCTTACGCCGCCGCTGAGGCCAATGCTGTTTTTGCCCTTTTCCTTCACCTTCAGGGAGATATCAACGGTCGATTCCTGCGGATTCTGGTGAACTTCCGAGTCCTGCTCCGGCTTAAGCGGGTCGAAATAGCCGAGCTGGTTCAGGCGCAGCAGGCTCAGCTCCCAGAGGCGGCTGTTGTAGAGATTGCCCTCTTCGACCGCGAGTTCACGGCGGATCACCTTGTCGCGGGTGGTGGTGTTCCCGCGGAACTCAATGCGCCGGACGGAGAACTGCTTGCCTTCGTCGAGGTCGATTGTCAGTTTGATTTCGTGCTTGTCTTCGTCAATTTCGGTGTCGGGAACGGGGGTGAAGTTGATGTAACCGATCTCACCATAAACCTTGCGCAGTTGTTCCAGGCCCTTTGCCACGATTTCGACGTTGAAGAGGTCCCCATCCTTCATGGGGAAAACCTGGCGCAGGAAGGCGGTATTGGTGACGGCTTTGTTTCCCGTGAATTCGATCTTTGCCAGCCGGTAGCGGTCGCCTTCCTCGACCGGCAGAGTCAGGTCCACGGCCTTGCCGCGCTTGCGGATCAAGGGAAGGTGCAGGCCGGTATTGGTATCGCGCATCTGCGTCATGGGATCGCCGACAATGGCCTTGAAATAGCCCTTGGTCTGATAGGCGCGGCGCACCAATTCCGTATCCTGGCTGAGCTTGCTGGCGTCGTAGGTCTTTGAGAACAGGCCTTCGAGGAAGATGGAGTGCGGAATTCCGATCGGCCGCAATCCGCGCATGGAGTGGCGCAGAAATGAGGAGCTGAGCTTCTTGTTCCCTTCAAATCGAATCTTGCCGACCTTTACCTTCGGACCTTCCTTGACGATGAAGGTTACCCCGACGGCGGCAGGTGGAATTCTTTTTACCTCGGTGCGAATGGTGGAGAACTGGCGGCCACGCTCGGAGAGCAGCTCTTTCAGGACCACCTCGGCGCGCTTTACGCGGGTGGCATCGTACTGGCTCTCCTGCGTGAGCGAGACTTTGCGCTCCTTGAAGCGGTCAAGCACGTCGCTTTGAGAGACCGAATTGAGGCCTTGATAAGTGATTTCGCGAATCGTGGGCTTTTCCGTGACATAGACATGGAGCACCCAGCCCTCGGTTTCGCTTCCTTCCCGTTCGAAGCGGAGGTCTTCAAAGTAGCCGGTGTTCCACAGGGAGTTGAAGTCGCGCTCCAGGGACTGCTGGTCGTAGACATCCCCGGCCTTGGTGAACATACGGGCGCGGATGGTGTCCTGCGGAATGCGGCGGCTGCCGTGAGTCTCAATTTTCTTGATGAGGTTCTGCTGGGCCGCTGCCGAGGGGACTAAGCCAAAGAAAACAAGCAGGAAGGAAGCTGCGAACAGAAGCCGGCGCGAGGCCGGGAAGCCATGGCGCAAGCCCTCACGGAGCGCGGTCAGCATCTCCCAAGCCCTGCGAATTCTGCTCGCGTGCAGGCCGCGGGCACACAAGTCCATACCGAGCTTAGGAATGATACGACCCTCGAAAATCGAGATGCTGGAATTGCTCATTATACGGTACATCGTGGGAAGCACGTCAAAGCCAGCAACAGCGGAGATAAGAGAATTAACCCCGCCCCGGCAATTTGTTGCTTGCATCGTGCGCCAGTGAGCGGTTGCTGAGCACGGCGCACACGCCCTTCCTGGTTTTTATCCTTGCGCTGGACAAAAAACAGCCCGGCCAGAGCCGGGCAATGAGGAAAGCACGATGCTCAAACCTGCATGATTTCCTTTTCCTTCACTTTGCTCATTTCTTCCATCTTGCGAATCTCGTCATCGGTGAGCTTCTGAAGTTCCTCGGTGGCGCGGCGCTCCTCGTCTTCGGTGACCTTCTTGTCTTTCAGCGTCTTTTTGATCTGATCGTTGCCGTCGCGGCGGATGTTGCGGACGGCGGTACGGTGCTCCTCCAGTACTCGGTTCAAATGCTTGACCATGTCGCGGCGTCGGTCTTCGTTGAGAGCCGGGACGGGGACGCGGATCATCTTGCCGTCGTTCATGGGGTTGAGGCCGAGATCGGAGGTGCGAATCGCCTTTTCGATAACCGGCAGGCTGCTGGGATCGAAGGGCTGAATGGTGATGAGCTGAGCCTCGGGCGCGTGGACCGCGGCAATCTGATTAAGGGGCATCATGGTGCCGTAGTATTCCGCCTGCACGCTGTCGAGCATGTGAACCGAGGCCCGTCCGGTGCGCAGGGAGGCCATTTCACCGCGAAAATCGGTTACGGCTTTGTCCATCCGGGTGCGTAACTGGGCAAATGTGTCCTTGAGTGCAGGAACTGACGCCATAGTGGGTTGAGCCATGCTTTCTCCAATGCCGGCCGAGCCGGGCGACGACCTGAAATTATAAATGCCGCATGAACGGTCGCCGGTGGATATGACTGGAATCGATCATGATTCCGAGGCACGAGTGAAACAATTGCGGAACAGGGATTGCATCGAAGGCAAAATCGCGGGTCCGCCACGATAGATCAGCTTCACCTTCTGTTCAGGCACTTACCAGAGACCCCAGTTTTTCGCCCATCACGACGCGCTGAATATTGCCGTGCCGGTTGAGATTAAACACCAGGATTGGAAGATTGTTGTCTTTGCAAAGGCTGATGGCGGTTGCGTCCATCACCTTGAGCCCCTTTTTAAGAACGTCCATGTAAGTGATCTGGTTGAACATCTGGGCGTCCTTGAACAGGACGGGATCGGCATCGTATACGCCATCAACCTTGGTGGCCTTGAGGATGACGTCGGCTTTGATCTCCATGGCGCGCAGCGAGGCGGCGGTATCGGTGGAGAAGTACGGGCTGCCTGTACCAGCGGCGAAGATTACGACCCGGTCTTTTTCCAGATGGCGGATGGCGCGCCGGCGGATGAACGGCTCCGCCACCTCGTGCATCTCAATGGCCGACATGATGCGGGTGTGAACGTCGCGCTTTTCGAGCGCGTCCTGCATGGCAAGGGAGTTGATAACCGTTGCCAGCATGCCCATGTTGTCGGCGGCCACGCGGTCCATGTCCTTGGCCTGATCGGCAACGCCCCGGAAGAAGTTTCCGCCGCCGATTACCAGGGCGATCTGCACTCCAAGCCGGTGAACTTCCTGAACCTCACCCGCGATGGCGTGAATGCGTTCCGTGTCGATGCCGAAGCCCTGATCTCCCGCCAGAGCTTCACCGGATAACTTAAGAAGGATGCGTTTGAAGACAGGTTCTGACATTCCGCTTTTCTCTCACGCCAGTTTAGCACCGGAGCCCGCAGTTGCCACAATAAGCAGGCGGCAATTGGCAACTCCCGGAGCGCTGGCCATAACGAGAAAAACGAAGGGCCGCCCGGAAGCGGCCCCTGTGGAGCGAAGTGTTAAGTGGCGGGCCTGAACCCTACTGGCCAGAGGCAGGCGGCTCCGCTTCCGCGGCCTTGGTAAAGGCTACGGTGGCGGTGGTTTCGCCGACCTTAAAGCGGGCGAAGCGGCGGACCGAGATGTTCTCTCCCAGTTTGCCGATTTTGGCGGCAATCAGCTGGGAAACGCTCATCCCCTGTTCCTTGATGAAGGGCTGCTCGTAGAGGCAAACCTCTTCATAGAACTTGCTCATTTTGCCTTCCACGATCTTTTCCACCACGTTATCGGGCTTGCCGGTGGCTTTGGCCTGGGCGCGGTAGATGTCCTTTTCCTTTTCGAAGGCGTCAGCGGTGACGTCTTCCTTGCGGATGAACTTGGGATCGCTGGCCGCGATGTGCATGGCGATGTCGTGAATAAGCTCTTTGAAATCATCAGTGCGGGCGACGAAATCGCTCTCGCAGTTGACCTCGACCAGAACACCGATTTTGCCGCCAGCGTGGATGTAGTTGGAAACCGATCCCTCGCTGGTGGCGCGCGCCGACTTCTTGGCGGCAGTGGCAATGCCCTTTTTGCGAAGGACGACCATTGCCTGCTCGACATCGCCCTTGGTCTCAGTGAGAGCCTGTTTACAATCCATCATGGGAGCGCCGGACTTTTCGCGGAGCTCGCGGACCTGATTCGCCGAAATAGTGACTGTCGATGTGCTCATTTAGGATGAAACCTTTCGTTGCCTTAGAAAATTCCCAGAAAATATAGATGCTTTCCAGCCGCCAAGGATGCGGGCCGCAACAGGCCAGACATGCTTCGACCCGCGCGTCGCGTATTAATCCCGGATGCATCCGGATTAAAAGCGGCGATCTGCGCGGGCCTTGAACTTGCGTTCCAAAAACAACCTGCATTCAAAACAGTGCGGGAAGCAGAACCCTCCTGCCGCCGGTTACTGCCGGGCCTAGTAGGAGGTCTGCGACTCGGCGCGGACTTCCGTCTCGGCTTCCGGCTCCGCAGCAGCCACAGGCTGCTTGCGGATGGTGCCGCCCAGCACATCTTCCATGGTGAAGTCGTCGGTGTTTTCGGCGGCAGCTGCCTGGGCGCCCTCGCCATCGACTTCGGCGGAGGCACTCGCGGCGGCGGATGCGGCCTGGGCTGCCTGAACCTCGGCCACCTGCTTGTCATTCGCGGCCTGCACGCCCTCGACCACCGACTCGGCGATCTTGGAGGTAAACAGGCGGATGGCGCGCAGAGCGTCGTCATTGCCGGGGATCACATAATCGACTTCACTGGGATCGCAGTTGGTATCGACCACGGCGACAACCGGAATTCCGAGCTTGCGGGCCTCGCGAACCGCGATCTGCTCCTTGTTGGAGTCAACGATGAAGATCGCGTCGGGCAGG
>DASZRZ010000203.1:0-3296 GCA_035548935.1 Terriglobales bacterium | reverse complement strand
TCTCACTGTCGCTGCCCCGTATGGCAAACCGGCCTTCGCGATCCAGCACGGTGAGGGTGAGCGTTCCGGCCTTCAGCACATCGGGCTTCTCGGAGGTATCGGGAGCAAGAGCAGCTTCGATGGGCTTGCCCGCGCCGGGGGAAACCCCATTGAGGGTAAAACCCGCGCGCGGTTCCGTACGCACTGTGACTTTACCCGCGGTCAGCTCAAAGACGCCGGCATGGGCTGGCGCCCTGTCCCTGGGAAGCACAATGGCATTACCCGGATCACTGCCGAAGGGATTCTTCCCTTCCTGGAGCCAGAACAGGCCGATCAGGCTGCCCCAGTCCCGCTTCATTCCGATGGCATGCTTGCGCTGCCACTCGGCGATCTCCGCGCGGTAAGCGGCATCCGCAGGAGGGTCCGAGGGAACATGGCTGCACGCCGTGGTCGCACAGAGTCCGACCGTCCATAAGGCAAGAATGGAAACCAGACGCGTCATCTTTTCAAGTCTTCAAGGGTCTTCAAGTCTTCAAGGGGCTTCATGGGACTTCACGGGAGTTCCCTTTATTTATGGGACGTGCCGCTATCCGCAGCACTGCAACCCTGCTAGGCCTGACCTCCGCTACGCTGCAGCAGGCGGATGATCGATTCAATTCCCCGGTAAAAGTTCGGGATGTGGAACTTTTCATTGGGTGCGTGCAGGTTGTCATCCGGCAGGCCCATTCCCATCATGACCGTGGGAATCCCCAGCACCTTGGCGAAATCGGACACAATCGGAATCGACCCGCCGGAGCGGATGAACACCGTGTCTTTCTCAAACACATCATGCATCGCCTGGGTGGCGGCGCGGATGTATTGGTTATCCGTTCCCACCACAATGGCCGGACCCTTGCTGTGAACCTTGATTTTGAGCTGAATGCCTTTGGGGACCAGCGAATTCACGAAGCTGCTGTACTTCTTAAAGATGTCGTCGGCATCCTGATCCGGCACCAGCCGCATGGACACCTTGGCCGAGGCGCGGGCAGGAATCACGGTCTTGGCCCCGGCGGCGGTAAATCCGCCCGGCATGCCGTGAACCTCCAGCGTGGGGCGCGCCCATGTGCGATAGAGCACCGAGTAGCCGGGCTCTCCCGTCAACTCCGTGGAGCCAACCTCCTTCTTGCGGTACTCCTCTTCATCGAAGGGCAGACGCTTCCAGGCTTCCAGCTCATCCTTCGAGGGCTCGCGCACCGAATCGTAAAAGCCCGGAATCAGAACCCGTCCGGTATCGTCCTTAAGCTTGCTGATGATCTGGCAAAGGGCAAACAGAGGATTGGGAGCCGCTCCACCATACATGCCGGAGTGCAGGTCCGTGGCCGAGCCTTGCGCCTCAAGTTCGGTATAAACCAAGCCGCGCAGTCCCACGCACAAGGTCGGCAGGTCGGGAGCAAAGAGCTCGGTGTCGGTTACGAGCGCAAAGTCGGCCTTGAGCCTGGCCGCCTGCTCGCGCACGTACTTTTCAATGGACTCACCACCAACCTCTTCTTCGCCTTCAATAATCACCTTCACGTTGATGGGCAGCTTGCCGTTGCCTGACTTCATGAGCGATTCGAAGGCCTTGAGCTGCATCCAGAGCTGACCCTTGTCGTCCACCGCACCGCGCGCGTAGAGGTTCTGGTCCCGCTCGTCCGGCTCGAACGGCGGACTCTTCCACTCATCCAGCGGCTCGGCGGGCTGCACGTCGTAGTGCGCGTATGCGAGCATCGTCGGCTTGCCGGCGGCATGCAGCCAGTCGGCGTAAATCAGCGGATGACCCTCGGTGGCGATCAACTCCACGTTTTCGAAGCCGATCCGCTTCAGATCGTTGGCAACGACCTCGGCCGCCTTGCGAACGTCGCCCTTATGCTCGTCGAGGGTGCTTACACTCGGAATTCGTAGCAGGTCTTTCAGTTCGCCCAGAAAGCGCTTCTGGTTTTCGCGCGCATAAGCAACGGCAGGATTGGCGGTGGCAGTGGCCATGGGGTCCTCGCTTCTTTGCTACTGGTTGAGCTGTGGTGTTCTGATTCGATGTTGCAGTGAAAAGTATACGACTGCGGATAGAAAAACGCTTCAACCGGCAATTTCCGGCAGGCATCGAGCGCCGGTTCAGATCTGTTTAATACATGGGAACGTTGGTGTCTACGGTCTTCGACCAAAGATCGATCCCGCCGCGCATCGACTGTGCATTCTCGAATCCCTGTTGCAGAAGCCAGTTGGCGACCGTGGCGGAGCGCACACCATGGTGGCAGATCACGACAATATGATCTTCGGGATCAAGCTCCTGATGCGCCCGCGAGGGAATGTCGCCCATGGAAATCAAGGTTGAGCCTGCAATATGGGCTACCTCGTACTCCCAGGGCTCACGCACATCGAGCAGGGTAAACGGCTCGCCGCGATCCAGCTTGCGCTTCACTTCTTCCGGAGAGACCTCAAAGTCCATTGGCTCTAACCCCTTGGTTCTGACCCCTGGTTCTAACCCCAGATTTGGGCGATGACCATCAAACCCGGATGGTAACGATCAGCCGCTCGATATCGGCTTTTTCCTTTGCCGTGAGCGGCAGCAGGGGCAGGCGCACCGTGCCGCCATAGTAGCCATTCAGGTCCATGGCGTACTTTACGCCGGGAACGCTCAATTCGGATGCGACTTTCAGCGCCGCGGCCCCAATGCGGTCCTGTTTCTCGCGCGCAATACCGGTGGCACGCTCTTTCCATGCAACCAAAGTTTCAAAGCAGGCCGTGGGCGCCGCGCAGGCAAAACCAAGAATGCCGCCCACCGCGCCCGCATCCAGCGACTCCAGCAGGTTGTGCGCACTGCCGGTTACAACCTGAAAACCAACTTCTTTTTGCCTGGTCTTGAGTCCGCCAATCACCTGCACGGCGGAAGACGAGGGCTTGGGAGCGGCCTTTGCAACAGAAGCATCTCCCCCACCGCTCTGCGAAGTGAGCGCGCCAACGGGAATCAAATCTCCTGCCCCGGGCGGTGGTGAGGGAGCAGCCGCAGCCTTCAGCATGCGCCCGGTGACAGCCTCCTGCACATCGGTGACGCTGGCGCTCTGCTTTATCCCCCGGGTGGCCTCTGCAATAGCGCGTATTTTTTCGACCGAGCCGCTCGATTCCTTGATCCCGATGATATTGGGATGCCCCGCCAGTTCGGCGATGAGCTCAACCGGAAGCTCGTAGCCTGTCGTTTGTGGATAGTTGTACAGCATGACCGGCAATGGCGAGCGGTCGGCAACCGTGCGGTAGAACGCCAGCATGTTCACCGGACGCTCCATCTGGTTGCGGTAGAAGTACGG
>DASZRZ010000202.1:0-2609 GCA_035548935.1 Terriglobales bacterium | reverse complement strand
AAGATGCCCCAGCAGGTGCGCCATCCCCACCAGCAGGAGCAATAACAAGGTTAATTTTCCGAATTCGGCTTCCGGCATGGCTCTTCCATCGTTTGGATGAGGAGAGACCCCCTGCTGTTGTTCGGAGGCTGCCTGGTAAATGCATGGAACGGGAGATGCATAGAAAATGCACTGGCAACGCCTTCCGCCCCACGGGGGGAGAGGATTCTCCACAGGCATCCACAGCAGTTCCACCTTGCTCCACAGGCGATCCATGCTTTCTACTTGCGCGTTGTCCCAACTGGGGTGCAACGTAGAGAAGTCCCCGGTGCCCACTCTTCAGGTGCCCATGCCAATGAAAACCGCCACCCAGATTTGCCCCGTCTGTAGTGATACGGGCTGGAAGGTCCTCGAAGCCGCCGGCGAACGGCGCGTGACGCAATGCGACTGCCGTCTGCGCTCCCGTTCGGAGCGGCTGATGGACCAGGCGCGCATTCCGCGCCGTTATGAGCACTGCGAACTCTGCAACTTCGATCACGATGGTCCCCACGCGGCTCTGGCGCAGGGATATCTCGTGGCGCAGCGCTTCGTTGCCGACTACCCCGTGGATACCACCGGACTGCTCCTCATCGGGCCCATCGGCGTCGGCAAGACTCACCTTGCCGTGTCCATCGCGCGCGAGCTTGCGCGCAAGGGTACGCAATGCCTCTTCTACGACTACCGTGAGCTGCTCAAGGAGATTCAGAACTCCTACAACCCCTCGGTGAATACCACCGAAATGGAGGTCCTGCGGCCCATCTTCGACGCGGAAGTTCTCGTGCTCGACGAACTCGGCGCAGTGAAGCCCAGCGAATGGGTTTGGGACACCGTAAGCCACATCCTGAACACTCGCTATAACGACAAACGGACCACCGTCATCACCACCAACTTCAAAGACCTGCCGCCCTCCAAGTATTCGACCGAAGGCGAAAGCGAGCGCTCCCGCACCTTCCGCGCTGCCCGCGAAGAAACGCTGGGAGATCGCATCGGTGAACGCATGCGTTCGCGCCTGCATGAGATGTGCCGGGTCGTGCAGCTCCAGGGCAGCGACTACCGCCAGAGGATGCGGAGCGCCAGCTATCACGAGCTCTGAAATGACCCATCAAAGATAATGGACCCAGACATGTTCACCGGGAGCGCAATGAAATACGTATCCGTCAGCGGTTTGCAGACTGTAAACCCATTTAGCTGGACGGGCACCACGGCCTACCTGCAAACGGCAATCGCAGTTAAGGAAGCGTCAGGCGGTGCGGTTGCAACTCCGTGGAGGCCCCCGCTGGCATTTTGATTTTACGGCCGTATTTGAGCAGGTAGGACCGCGCAGGTAATTCAACGAAGTTATAACTCACAATGGAAGCAGCTATTGACAAAACGCAGAATGTCACGACCAGCGGCAAGCCTCCAAATCCTGAATGTTTCGTTAAATGCTGGAGCCACATCAGGACTGGAATATGTAGGATGTAAAGCGAGTAACTGGCATCTCCAAGGTTAACCAACCAGCGATTTGAGAGCCAAGGAGTGCGAGATAAGCCAAAGATGAGCGCGGCGAACATTGGGGTCAAGAGTATGAGTTGCAAGGTTTGATACGGAATAAGGATTAGCACCCCGAAAATCACGGTGAGAGAACCAATGGCAAGCTTTCGTCCATCCCCCGCCAGGCTGCGGGAGCCGATGCAAATGCCGAGCAGAAACTCAGGCAGGCTCAGCAGTGGGATCGGCGGGAGGCCAGCGCCAAGGCCAGTAGCAAATGCAATCAGTCGCGTCATGGAAGAAAGTAGCAAACAAAGTGCTATGGCTTGCGAGAAGCGGCTTTGCGCGAACCTGTAAACCCATGCTCCGACTAATGGAAACAGGGCATAAAAGAATGCCTCAGAGGAAAGGCTCCATCCTGGTCCGTTCCACTGTAGCGACCAAGTTGGAACCCATGCTTGCAGAAGGAGCGGAGCGGCCACCACAGGCCCAGCGGGGCGCAAATGGTGGATCACGTCACGCAAGTAGAACGGCGCGGCGATTGCCAATCCAAGCAGGTAAACCGGGTAGATTCGAGAAAATCTGGCCCAAAGGAATCCTCGGATATCGAGCGGTTTCCCGAGGTAGTTGTAACTGAGAATGAAGCCGGAAAGCACAAAGAACAGCGACACGCCAGTATGTCCAGAGTTCACGATGGGATTGTCGAGAGATGGATGGAACGCGCGGGCGTGAAATAGCACGACCCACAGCGCGGCAAAGAATCGAATGCTGGTTAAGGCATGAAGCTGCTTTGTCACAAGTTCAGAAAGTTACCGGAACTTGCCGAACCAGGCAAGCTCGCCAAAGTAACAATTGCGGGTGTTACTTTTTTGGGCGGGTCAGGCATCTGCAACTAACTAGTATGTCTTTGGACCCTCCCCCTGGGATCGCTTCTTAATTCCCCGCGTCGAATTTAGAATTGGTCCGTGCTTCCCCACATTCTGGAGTTCGCTCCGGAGCGCGATGCTCAGGTTTTCGAGGCCGCTCCCGAAAAGCCGGCAGTCTTCCTGCTGCGGCCAGAGGCGGGCGATCCCTACGTGAGCAAGACCGCCAACCTGCGGCGGCGGCTTATGCGCCTGCTG
>DASZRZ010000201.1:0-2100 GCA_035548935.1 Terriglobales bacterium | reverse complement strand
ATCCCGTACTTTTCGGACATAAGCTCCAGATTGTTGTCGATGGCTTCCTGGACTGCTTTCGCCATTGTCATGGGATCGGCCGCCGGGCGCTCCGGCGCACCTTGCGCCGAAAGCGACACGGTCAAGAACATCAGCATTCCGGACGCCAAAGCTGCCGCGCGTCTTCGTGACATAGTTTTTTAAAATCCGTATATGTGTTTGGGTCGAGTCAAAGCGAACCCGCAGGATCACGGAATTCCGCCAAAAAACGTGAATTGACTAGAGGAGGGAAAAAGCCGGAGGAGCGCGCGGACTGGCGCGGCGTACATACACCTGCTCGATGGAGTGAACCTCGGTTAAGCAGGAGAGGCCGGTGACCACCAGGGGAGAAAACAGTAACAGGAGCGCCGCCACCGGAAAGATAAAGTCAGTGGCAGGGGCGTTCTGCAGGAGCCGGACCGCGGCATCAGACTCTTCCGCTGCTGCCTGGAAAGAAGAGAGATCGTCGGTAACCGAAATCGAAGGGAAGAGAAGGACCGCAAGGCATGCCAGTACGGTCAGTGCCAGGCAGACGGAGCGTCCCCCCTGGCGGCGAAGGAAGGAGCGCATCAACAGCGTCCCGGCTAGCAGGACTGAGATCACCCAGATGCTGTTGAGAATAAATTCCATGTTGTTTCTATTTACAGCCCATTCCTTCCCAGAATAATTTTAGCACCAGCGGGAATTCTCTGCCAGATTCACTCGCCCGGCAATGAACGTCCCATATGCCAAAAACCCATATGCAAAAAAAACGGCCCGGAGATTAGGATCCGGGCCAAGGAGACATGGCAACGACACTGTCAGACATCATGGGAGAAGCGTGGGCAGGGCCAGCAACGCTCCCCTGGAAAACCTTGCGAGGCGGCTTAGAAGCCGGCGGACCGTATCCGCGTCAACGGGTCCACAATCACCGTTTGACGGCGGAACAGCCGGGAGGCAAGCCAGAAGCCAATCGCGAAATATAAGCTGCGTTTCATAATCTTTACCCGGAT
Source organism: Terriglobales bacterium (assembly GCA_035548935.1). Taxonomy (GTDB): domain Bacteria; phylum Acidobacteriota; class Terriglobia; order Terriglobales; family Acidobacteriaceae; genus DASZRZ01. Next base: position 1,090 of record DASZRZ010000201.1, on the reverse strand, counting down.
TCAAGCCGGTACGTTTCGTCTCCCCATCCCGGAAGGTTTGGACGGGCGCGGTTACCGCCTGGAGGTGGGCCGCGCCCTTTTGGCCTTTTGGAGAGGGGCCGAATGACGTGAAGATACCGCGGAGCTGCGGGGGGGTAAAGATAGCGTGCGTAACGTGGTTTGGGTTACGTGCGGGTTCCCGCGAATATCAGGCGGAATGCCGCTGGCGGGCTCCTGCCGCGCGAATCGCCGGAACCTCCAGGATGTTCATTTTCTGCGCCGGTTCGCTTCCGTTCGCATTCATGGGGAATCCTTCTATTGCCTCGTAGAGAGCGCCCGCCATGTCGGCGAGGGTCACCATTCCGAGCCGCAGCGCTCCGGCGCGGGTGGCCGGCAGTCGCTCGCACAGGGAGTAGAGCGGAAGCAGCACATAGGGCCAGCGGTGTCCCGGTCCCAGCACATACCACGGACGCAGCACGGTAGCCGCCAGTCCGCTTTGGCGAAGCAGCGATTCGCACTCCTGCCTCACCGCGATGTATTCCTTCATCATGGGCGCGGGATGGGCCACGCTGGCATAGACGAAGTGCTTGATTCTTGCCCCTTGCGCGGCGGCTAGCGAAGCCTTGAACGATCGAAGGTCGATGGCTCGGAACTGCTCCGCCTTCCACGGACTCGGATGGGCGACTCCCACGAGGTGAACGTAGGTATCCGCGGGCGCGACCTGGGCTGCAAAGGTCGCTTCATCGAGGGCATTGCCGGTCACAACCGTGCATCCGGTGGGCAGCTTGCGCTCCGAGCCGGGGCGGGCGAGCGCGCGTATCGTATGACCACCCTTGAGGAGGCGGGGAATCAGCGCCCCTCCCATGTATCCCGTGGCTCCTGCAATGAAGACACAGTGCTTGCCCGGGACGTCCTTCGGCGTGTCCTTCATGGCCCCGTATTGTATTTCTTTTATACGGATCGGACGAGTTTCAACGCGCCGATAAAACCTTCGCAAGTTCATCGGGATCGGTAATGGGGGGCTGGCAGGAGAAATTTGTGCAGACCACGGCCATGCCGCGTCCCTGGGTTGCGCCCGGAATTGCCGGGATGGTTTCGGCGAGGGCGGGCG
>DASZRZ010000200.1:0-2246 GCA_035548935.1 Terriglobales bacterium | reverse complement strand
GTATTCCGGCGGGCCGCCGTTATTGATCAAGTTGTATCCCGTGCCCAGCCAGTCCAGGTGATCGGCGCTTACCGAGATGACGGGATTGGGCCGCAGTGCGGCGCTGATTCTGGCGGCTTCCGCCACCGGGATCCCGTACTTTTCCGACATAAGCTCCAGATTGTTGTCGATGGCTTCCTGGACTGCTTTCGCCATCGTCATGGGATCGGCCGCCGTGCGGTCCGGCGCACCTTGCGCCGAAAGTGACACGGTCAACAACATCAGCATTCCGGACGCTAAAGCTGCCGCGCGTCTTCGTGACATAGTTTTTTAAAATCCGTATATGTGTTTGGGTCGAGCCAAAGCGAACCCGCAGGATCACGGAATTCCGCCAAAAAATGGTGAATTGACTAGAGGAGGGAAAAAGCCGGAGGAGCGCGCGGACTGGCGCGGCGTACATACACCCGCTCGATGGAGTGAACCTCGGTTAAGCAGGAGAGGCCGGTGACCACCAGGGGAGAAAACAGTAGCAGGAGCGCCGCCACCGGAAAGATAAAGTCAGCGGCAGGGGCGTTCTGCAGAAGCCGGACCGCGGCATCCGACTCTTCCGCTGCTGCCTGGAAAGAAGACAGATCGTCGGTAACGGAAATCGAAGGGAAGAGGAGAACCGCCAGGCATGCCAGTGCGGTCAGCGCCAGGCAGACGGAGCGTCCCCCCTGGCGGCGAAGGAAGGAGCGCATCAACAGCGTCCCGGCTAGCAGGACTGAGATCACCCAGATGCTGTTGAGTATAAATTCCATGCTGTTTCTATTTACAGCCTATTCCTTCCCACAATAATTTTAGCACCAGCGGAAATTCTCTGCCAGATTCACTCGCCCGGCGAATGAACGTCCCATATACCCGAAAGCGATACGCAAAAAAAAAGGCCCGGAGATTAGGATCCGGGCCGAGGAGACATGGCAATGACACATGGCAACGACACTGTCAGACATCATGGGAGAAGCGTGCGCAGGGCCAGCAGCGCTTCCCTGGAAACCTTGCGAGGCGGCTTAGAAGCCAGCGGAGCGTATCCGCATCAACGGGTCAACAATCACCGTTTGACGGCGGAACAGCCGGGAGGCAAGCCAGAAGCCGATCGCGAAATATAAGCTGCGTTTCATCATCTTTGCCCCGATTCAAGCCGGTTACGTTTCGTCTCCCCATCCCCGAAGGTTTGGACGGGCGCGGTTACCGCCTGGAGGTGGGCCGCGCCCTTTTTGGCCTTTTGGAGAGGGGCCGAATGACGTGAAGATACCGCGGAGCTGCCGGGGGGTAAAGATAGCGTGCGTAACGTGGTTTGGGTTACGTGCGGGTTGCCGCGAATATCAGGCGGAATGCCGCTGGCGGGCTCCTGCTGCGCGGATCGCCGGAACCTCCAGGATGTTCATTTCCCGCGCCGGTTCGCCGCCGTTCGCATTCATGGGGAATCCTTCTATCGCCTCGTAGAGAGCGCCCGCCATGTCGGCGAGGGTAACCATTCCGAGCCGCAGTGCCCCAGCGCGGGTGGCCGACAGTCGCTCGCACAGGGCGTAGAGCGGAAGCAGCACATAGGGCCAGAGGTGTCCCGGTCCGAGCACATACCACGGACGCAGCACGGTAGCCGCCAGTCCGCTTTGGCGAAGCAGCGATTCGCACTCCTGCCTCACCGCGATGTAGTCCTTCATCATGGGCGCGGGATGGGCCACGCTGGCATAGACGAAGTGCTTGATTTTTGCGCCTTGCGCGGCGGCCAGCGAAGCCTGGAAGGATCGAAGGTCGATGGCGCGGAACTGCTCCCCCTTCCACGGACTCGGATGGGCGACTCCCACGAGGTGAACATAGGTATCCGCGGGCGCGACCTGGGCTGCAAAGGTCGCTTCGTCGAGGGCATTGCCGCTCACAACCGTGCATCCCGCGGGGAGCTTGCGCTCCGAGCCGGGGCGGGCGAGCGCCCGTATCGTATGACCACCCTTGAGGAGGCGGGGAATCAGCGCCCCTCCCATGTATCCCGTGGCTCCTGCAATGAAGACACAGTGCTTGCCATGGGAGTCCTTCGGTGTGTCCTTCATGGCCCCGTATTGTATTTCTTTTATCCGGACCGGACGAGCTTCAACGCGCCGATAAAACCTTCGCAAGTTCATCGGGATCGGTAATGGGGGGCTGGCAGGAGAAATTTGTGCAGACCACGGCCATGCCGCGTCCCTGGGTTGCGCCCGGAATTGCCGGGATGGTTTCGGCGAGGGCGGGCG
>DASZRZ010000199.1:0-3744 GCA_035548935.1 Terriglobales bacterium | reverse complement strand
TGTTCCCGGACTAGTGCTTCATCTCTGCCATGGCGGAAGCTTTCGGCAGAGGCACCGCCGCGATCGAAGCCGCATCCTCCGGCAGTAGCAGCCGCTCTTTCACCATCTTGTCGGTGGCCGCCTTGCGCTTTGCGGAGAACTCCTCGGGGCTCTTGTAGCGCTCTTCCAGCGAAAGCCGGGTATCCTTTGTCTCCATCCGCTCCTTCTTGGTGATCGCGAAGGGGACATAGCTCCCATTCAGCCCGCACAGGTCGCCCTGCGCAAAGCCCTCGGCGCGGATGTTCTGCCCGGAGTAAGTCCCGATCGGAACGGTAATTTCCGGCGGCTCGATTCCGCCGATGGGATTGCCGTCCGCATTGTTGCGCGGGACAAATACGGGATACTCTCCGCCGACCGCCTTGGGCGGCTCGCTGCTGTAATCCATGAGCCGCAGCCGGTTGATCAGCGGGCTGAACGGAAAGCCGGGAATCGTTGGCCACGTCTTGCCCGCCTCTTCCACCGTTACCAGCGTGTGATCCTTGAAGCTGGGATGGCGGCTCGGCGGCGGCGCCACGCCTTCCGTCACCCAGGCATCGAGCGCGGTAAACAGCGCCCTTACATAGTGGCGGTATTGCAGCGGGCTCTTCGGCCGCTCGCAGGTGCCCCGCTCCGGTGTTCCCAGACCCGGATCGATCAGATCCGACTCATGCGGTACGCCCGTGGGCAGATACATCCGGACATTTTCCGGAAGCGCCACATCCTTGCCGCTCGGGTCGGTGAATACCAGCGACACCCTGCCCTGATACACATCGGTGGTCGTATCGATGTGCATGAACTTCGGGCAGGTGTTGTTCTTGCTGCACTTGATCTGGATGCCATCGGTCTTGCCGCTGATGGGATCTTTGGTCGTCGCGTAGGTGAACGGGAACTGGTCGCCGGCAAAATCGTGATCTTCGTGCTGGCGCGAGAAACGGCCCGGCTGGGCAAACTGCGTGTTGATGTTCGTCTTGCGGGAGCCGGAAACCGCGCTCAGGGCACCGTCGAAAACCTTCTTCCCGGTGCTGTCGGCGTTAAAGCCCAGATACACCATGTCGCGCAGAAAACGTCCACTCTGCGAAATGCCCACGGCCAGCACAGCCTTGAACGGAGTCGCGGTGTGCAGCGGATTCGGCGTGCCCGTGGAATCCTTTTCGGCGTAACGTGCAAACTCCACGAAATCCCTGACCGCCGGGAAGGCCATGCCTTCCACCACGGCATCCGTCGCCGGATAAATGAATTCATAGATCGCTTCACGATCCATTCCCGGAGCCGCCGTGATGGCAATGTGCTTCGCATCAACATACTTCCAGCTCGAAGCCGGCAACGGCTTCCGGGGATCGCGCTCCAACTGGCGCACCGTCAGCGTCGCCGCCGATTGGTCCGTGGTCGCCGCCGGATAGGTCAGCAGCTTGGTAACCGGAGCTCCCGCCGGGACGTTGCTGACCTCTTCGCGGGTGATGCCGGTAATCGGCTTCCCATCTTTCATCGCAACGGGGAACTTCGCCTTCAACAGCCCCGGACGCGATGTCTCGCTCGAATCCTCGGCCTCCCAGCCGCTCCATGCGACGGTGTAGCCACGCTTCATGATGTAGCCCGTCGCCGGATCCTTCACGTCGGCAGGGCCAATCGAGCTGAATTTGCTCAGGTTCAGGTCGGAGAGCGCCTTCTCGTGACCGCGGTTGATCACGTCATAGATAAGCCGTCCGTTGCCCTTGTTAATGTCCACGGGCTTCAGGATCGTGACGTCCACGGTGTATTCCACATGGCCACGGGCATTCACGGCAACATTGTCGAGATTGACAATTCCAGCATTGTTGGAAGCCTTGGGATCGAGTTCCCCGTAAGCTTTTCCAATCAGAAATTCATACGGCCCAGCGGAACCAAAGGAAGTCCCTCCGAACGCCGGTTCGGTCTTGGTGATCACGATTCTCCGGATCCCGGTTCCGTCGTCCTTCTTTGCCTGGCCAAATGCGCATTGCATGGCTAAAAAAGCCATCCCCAAAACCAGAATCATCTTCTTGTTAACACTCATAGAACGCTCCGAAGCCAAAATATTGTGCCCCGCTTTATACCACAGGAACTCACTCCCATGCCGTTGCCTTCTACCTGGAATACACTCAAAAAACCATGGCCCCGCACTAAAGTGGTTCTTCAGGGGCCACCCTCACCCCAAGAGCCTGCATGGCTTCTCCCACCACAAAAATCGACCCCGTTACGACCACCACCGCTCCCGGTTCTGCCAGCTTTCGCGCCCTTTCCATTGCCGCCGCCACGGTGGGCAAGCACTCAATCAGCGCCCCGGTTCGCGCTCCGGCTTGCACGATCTCCGCAGGCGTGGCCGACCGCGGATTCTCCGCCTGGGTCGCGAGTACCGTGCCCGCTATTGGGAACAGGATCCCCGCCATCTCGCCAAATGCCTTGTCCCGCATCGCCCCAAAAACAAGGATCAGCGGACGATCCTCAAACCAGCGCGAAAGCGAAGAGCGCAGCGCCCACGCACCCGCCGGATTGTGCGCGACATCGAAAACCACTTCCAGCCCGCCCTTATTCACAACCTGGAACCTTCCCGGCCAGTTGGTCTCGCGGACGCCCTTCTCAATGGCGCCGGGCGTGACCTCAACCCCCAATGCGTTCAGCTCCACCGAGGCTGCAATCGCCAGCGCTACATTGCGTAACTGATGCCGCCCGGCCAGCGGAGAATCGACGCGAATCTCCTGCTCCATCACGGTCATGCGGTAGCCTGTACGCCCGCTCTTCAAGGATTCCGCCTCGTTCTGCGCCTCCGCCCCGGGAGTAATGGGCGGCACATACGCCGCGGCGCTCACCCCTCGGGCGTTGCGCCGGAGAATCGCATTGCCGATTACGTCGTTCGCTTCCGGATGCTGGGGAAGCGTCACCACCACTCCGCCCTCATGAATGATCCCCGCTTTTTCTCCGGCAATCTCCGCGACGGTATTCCCCAGGTACTGCTGATGATCCAGCGCCACATCGGTGATGATGGAAATCAGCGGCTCAACCACGTTGGTTGCGTCCAGTCTTCCGCCCATTCCAACCTCGAGCACCGCGATCTCTACCCCGGCATCGCGAAAATGCTCGAACGCCATCGCCGTCATGATCTCGAAGAAACTGGGATGCCAAGGCAATTCGCCCCCCGCCATCAAGCGTTGAGCAGCGGCTTCAACTTTTTCATGCACCCCGGCAAATTCCGCATCGCCAATGGAAACACCGCCCACGCGGATGCGTTCGTTGACCTTCACCAGATGCGGCGAAGTGTAGAGCCCTGTCCTGTGTCCCGCGGCGCGCACGATCGATTCCAGCGTCGCCGCCGTGGACCCCTTCCCATTGGTGCCCGCGATCAGCACCGGACGGAAGCTCCGCTCGGGATTGCCCAGGGCTCCCAGCAGCACTCGCATCTTGTCGAGTTCGAACTTGTGCGAGGGTGTGCCTGCCAGCTCGTGCCCGAGCCCGTAAAGCTGCGAAACTGCCTGCTCGTATTTGCTTTGCATGGATGTTGCGGGGTCGCTACGGAATAACCCAACGCTTCGCGGAGCCCTTCAACTAGGCGCTCTTGTCCGCCATGAAGTCCATGGCTCGCGAAATATAACTCTTCAGATCTTTGCGGTGGACCACCGCGTCCAGCATGCCGTGCTCCAGCAGAAACTCGCTGCGCTGGAATCCCCCCGGCAGCTTCTGCCGTATGGTCTGCTCAATCACCCTTGGCCCGGC
>DASZRZ010000198.1:0-5349 GCA_035548935.1 Terriglobales bacterium | reverse complement strand
AAATCCGCCCGCTGGATCCGGGAGAACCTGCTCCCCGCTAGAGTCCCGACCGGTCGGGATTAACCGGCGGGTTACAGGTTCGAGCCCTGTCTCTGGAGCCAATTTTCCCTATCCGTGTACTGGGTTTACATCCTGCAAAATCCGGCCGGCAAATTCTACATCGGCCATACCGATGACCTTTGCCTTCGTCTCCACTCGCATAACCGCACGGACCGAGTCCTCGGCAAGTTCACCCGAAAGAACGGCCCTTGGGAATTGGTCTGGACCGAGGAGCACCCCACCCGAGCGGCAGCGATGGCGCGGGAGCGCCAGATCAAGGCGATGAAGTCCGCTCGCTGGATCCGGGAGAACCTGCTCCCCGCTAGAGTCCCGACCGGTCGGGATTAACCGGCGGGTTACAGGTTCGAGCCCTGTCTCTGGAGCCATTTTTCCCTATCCGTGTACTGGGTTTACATCCAATTGTGTTCGGCATGTTGGCTGCTGTGGGCGGCTGTCGCACTTCTGTCAAGAATCCGTCACCTGTTCGTAACTTGTACAAAGATCCGTACTGTGGCTCACTAGTCGCGTGCCAGATGCTCCAGCAAAAGAACGGCCGCAGGCAGCGGTGAAGGAGAAAGATTTGGGGAACTGGAGGCTGTTGTGCCGGTTCCGGGAGTGTTTGGCTCGGGTGAAGCGGCAGTGTGCGATACATCCATCGTTTCAGGATCCCAAGCGTCTGCTGGCACTGGAAGATTACCTGAGCCTTTATTTGTTTGGTCTGCTCAATCCGGTAGTTCGGACCATGCGGGCGCTGTGCGCGGCCAGCGACCTGGAGCGGGTGCGTCAGGAAGTTTGTGCACGCCATGTGAGCCTGGGAAGTTTTTCGGAAGCTCAACATCTGGTGTCGCCCGAGTTGGTGGCCAAAGTGTTCGAAGAGTTGGCCGCGCAATTGCCCGAGCGGGGCACAGCCGATTCGCGGTTGGGCCGGGGCGACTGGACGGCGCGCGACGGCTCTTTGTTTGCAGCCCTGCCGCGGATGAGTTGGGCGCTCTACGGAGGTGGGCGTTCGGGCACCCACAAGGCGGTACGGTTGCACCTCAATTACCAGGTCCTGAGCGGCAAGCCGGTCCGAGCCCAGGTGGCCGAAGGCCGGCGGTGCGAGCGGGCGGTATGGAGGGAGCAGTGGCGGCGGGGCGAGGCTTACATTGGGGACCGCTACTTTGCGGAGAACTACGGTTTGTTGGGACAGTTGCAGCAACTGGATTGTCGCTACGTGTTGCGGTTGCTGGATAGCGCAGTTATCCACGTGGAGGAGGAATTGCCGCTCAGTCCGGAGGACCGGCAGGCCGGGGTCGTGCGCCAGGCTTGGGCCCGTTTGGGCAAGCTGGAGCGAAGCCGCAGCATCAGAGTGCGGGTGGTGTGGCTGGAGAAGGTCAAGGACAGCCAGATGATTTTGGTCACCAATGTGGAGGGGGAGGAACTGCCGGCGGCCCTGGTGGTGATGCTGTATCGGCGGCGGTGGCAGATCGAACTGTTTTTTCGCTGGATCAAGTATTTGCTGGGATGCCGGCATTGGCTGGCGGAGAGCCGCCAAGGGGCGAGCACGCAACTTTACCTGGTGTTGATCGCCGCGGTGCTGTTGCAGTTGCACACCGGCCGGCGGCCGACCAAACGGATGCTCGAACTGATCCAGTTCTATCTGTTGGGGGTGGCGAGCCTGGACGAACTGAGCCGAGGCTTGCAGCGGGAATTGAACAAGTTGGTTGCGAAAAAATCGTAAGCTCGGCTGAGGGGCCTTTGCATTCCACGAGGGCTCAAGGGCGAAGCTATGCCTGCGGCCAGCTTCAGGAACAGAGGCACCGCCGCGGCAAGCCGCGCAGCCAAAAACGTTTTTGAGCCCAGGCCCGAAAACCCGAAACCTATATCCTCCATGCCGAACACAATTGGTTTCCAACCTGCTGTATCGCCGATTTCCAATCGGCGAGGCGCCGCGCTCGCAAGCAGTCGGTCAAAGCCTTGCGCTGACAAGCAACGGGTTTAGCCACGGTCCGCGGGATTGGAAACCTGCTATTGCCAGTGCGGCCCGCCCTCGCCGATTTCCAATCGGCCGGCTGTCGCCGTGTCGCGGCGCGTGGCTAGGCTCCCGGCTGATGTCCATTCCCGGGAGAGATGCCTCGGCCCAGTCTGCGGCGTGCCAACGGGCAGAGACTTAAGCCTGCGGTCAGGCCGAAGCAACTCCAGCCAAAGACATCGCCATGCTGCGTGTAAAAGGTCAGCGCATGACCTTGCCCGGCGGCGGCGAGGGGGATCTCGAAAATCGCCGCGCCTTCACCGTAAACACTGCCAGCCTTATCCCGCAAGATTTCGCGCATTCGGCCATACTCATCAATCCAGCAGCTCAGCCCATTATTTGAGCAGCGCACCAGCGGCACACGATTCTCGACCGCGCGAAACAAGCCGCTCAACCCGTGTTGCCACTGCTCCGCCCCCTCGCCAAACCAGCCGTCATTGGTGATGTTCACCAGGAAATCCGTGTTGGTATTCACGCCGGTGCGCCCGAGTTGCGGGAACACATCCTCAAAACAGATCAGCACGGAGGTGGAAGCGTCCAGGTCCTTCATGTTGAATGCCACCGCGCCGGTGCCCGGCGTGTAGCTCCCCTGGATCCACGGCGTAAACCATTTGATGAACGGCAGCCAGCGTTCGCCGGGAACATATTCACCGAAAATGACCAGGCTCCGTTTGCAGTAACGCCGCCAGATTTCTCCTTCGGGGCTGATCAGAAAGCTGGCATTGAAGTAATCGGCTTTCTCCGGGTCCCGCGAGCCCTTTGCCGGCTCGATGTCCTCCGAGCCGACAATCATCCAAACGTGATGCCGCCGCGCCAGCCCGGTCACCTCCTGGAACGTCTGCTCATGGTAGCGCAGCGGCCGCGGGATCCCTGACTCCGGCCAAATGAGCAGGTCGATCCTGTTCGTCAGGCTTGCTTCGCACTCCCGCACGAAATTCGTGAAACGTGCCTCGTCCGCGGTTTCATCCCAAATCACGGTCTGCGGAATGCTTGGCTGCATCACTTCCACTCGCAACGTGCGCGCGGCCGGCTTTTCCGTTCGCAGGACGCGCTCGCCAAAGTGAAATACAAGCGCGACGGTCAGGATGGGCAGAAACATCTCCGCCACCCAGACGCCGCGCCGCTCCGGTTGGCGCAGAAGCATCATTCCCGCGGAGAAGAGCGAGACCGCAAACCAAACGACGAGGAACGAAACACCATAAATCCCGGTCCAGGACGAAATCTGGATGAGTGGCGTGAGCCGATGTTGCGATGCTCCCAGCAGGTTCCAGGGAAATCCGCCGAAGATTCTCGCCAGCACCATCTCCATCGCCACCCAGGCTGCGGCCGAAGTGAGCGCCCACCACAATCTGAGTGGCCAGCGGGCAGGAAATCCAGCGAGCCGTCCCGCATCTGCGCCTTCTTCCATTGCCGGCACGAGAGCGCTTGCCCTCCATAAAGTCCACCGAGTCCAGGCCGCCGGAAACAGCGCTACGAATCCGCTCAGTGCGAGCCAGCCGGTCGCGGGCCCCAGTGGAATTCCCAGCCAGCGATACGGGATCAGCAGAATCCAATAAAGCGATACCAGGTAATGCGTGAGCGCGGCGATATAGCCGATACGAAAACTCTCCCCACCGCTTTTTCCCCACGCGGCAGCCAGGAAAAGCCCCGGGCCGATCCAAGCCAGCCCGGCCATGCCGAGCAGGGGGAAACTGGCTGCCAGCACGAAGCCGGCGACCACCGCGGCGAGGTAGCGCCAGCGCATGCGTGTGAGTTCTCCCGGATAATTCAACTGCCGCAGCTTGCCTCAATTGCGTCGGAACGCAAGAGGGGCAGTGACGGGATTCGAGCGGAATCGCCCCTTCGCGGAGAAGAAAAGCGTTGCGGCATTCGGCCGCAATTGTGACAATACTCGTGGTCCGATAACTGCCTCGGCTGAACCCACGACCCGCTATGAAAAGGAAATTTGTTGCCCCGTTCTTCGCCTTAACTTGCTTGTTTTCTCTCTGGCTCTCTACGCCTCAACTGGAAGGCCAGGCAGTGCTCTCGGGAACCTCCTGGACGGAGAACTTTGACTCCCTCGGCTCCGGACTGCCTACCGGTTGGTCGGTGGTGAAATCCGCCAGCGCTACGAGCTTGGGTACGGCGGTGGCATTCACCACGGCTACCACCAACTGGAGCGCCACCTCAGGCGAATTTGCGAACTTTGCTTCAACTTCGGATGGTAGTGGCACCACGTTCGACGGAAGCGAAAACTCGGCCACGCAAGCTGCGAGCCCGAATCGGTGTCTCGGGGTGCGCCAAACGGGTTCGTTGGGCGACCCCGGCGCTGCTTTCCTTTTCCAGATCCAGGACACCATGGGCTTCGCCAACTTCCAACTCAGCCTGGACCTTAACATGCTCAGCCTGCAACCACGCTCTACCACTTGGACCATCGATTACGGTATTGGCTCAACCCCGGCCAACTTCATCTCGCTCGGCACTTACACCGACCCCGGAACCTTCGGCGCGACCCGGAGAACGTTCTCCTTTGGCAACGCGCTCGACAACCAATCGCAAACCGTTTGGATTCGCATCGTTGCTCTCGCCAATAGCACCGGCAGCGGCAGCCGTGACACCTTCGGTATCGACAATTTCAACCTGAGCTACACCTCCTTCAGCGACACCCACACCGCTCCCAGCATCACCACCCAGCCTCCGAGCCGGACCACGAACAATGCCGGCACGAGCGTGACCTTCACCGTCGCGGCCTCAGGAACCGCACCCTTCACCTATCAATGGTTCAAGGACGGGGATTACATCTACGACAACGGCATGAACATCTCCGGCGCAGCCACGGCAGCGTTGACGCTGACTGGAGTCCTCGCGGCCGATGCCGGCGCCTATTCTGTCCAGGTGAGCAACCCCTACGGCCACGCCAGCAGCAGCAACGCGGTGCTCGTGGTGATTGACCCGCTCATCACCGTCCAGCCTGTTTCGCGCACGAACGTCGTCGGCGATACCGCGAACCTCAGCGTCACCGCCGTCGGTACGCCCTTGGTCAATTATCAGTGGAGATTTAACGGCAAGGAAATCGACAGCGCCACCGACAGCCTGCTTTCGCTCGACGACGTGCAGACGACCAACACCGGGGCCTACTCGGTGGTCGTCTCTGACTCGGCTGGTTCCGTGACCAGCACCGTGGCTCAACTCGTCGTGGTGCAGCCGCCACCCAATTTGCTCGCGCGCTGGGACTTTAACGATCCTTCCGCGCCCCCGAGCGCGCCGCCTCCCTCCCTCGGAACCGGCACCTCGACCGTCGTGGGGAGTCCGGTGGGTTC
>DASZRZ010000197.1:0-6233 GCA_035548935.1 Terriglobales bacterium | reverse complement strand
GCATACCAACGACGCCGTGGCGGCCATTACGCGTCGTCTTGATTTGGACGTTCCGTCGTTTCTCATTGCAGCATCCGTCAGCGGCATTATGGCCCAACGGCTGGTTCGTAAGCTGTGCGCATGCCGCACCGAGGCCCCCATCACATCCGAATACGCTTCCCGGTTGCTGGCCGCAGGCATTGTGGATTTCGAGAACAAGATGTACCTGCCCAACGGCTGCAATATTTGCGATAACAGCGGCTACCGGGGCCGCGTTGGGATTTACGAAATTCTGTTGATGGACGAGCAGATTCGTTCCGCCATGCGGAATGGTGTGCGGGACGAGGAAGTACGGAACCTGGCCCGCAGCGGCGGCATGCGCCTGATGCAGGAAGATGCCCTCGATAAGGTCAAACAAGGCGTTACGACATTGGAAGAGGTACTTCGCGTCGTGCCGTTCGACACCGCGGTGACCATCCGGTGCCGCAATTGCGGAAAGGCGCTGGCTCCGGCCTTCCTTTTCTGTCCTTACTGCGGCGCGGGTACACGTCATGTCGGAAATGGCGCCCCGCGTGCCGGGATGAAGATCGCAGGAGCGAACTGATGGATCAGGCCTCCAGCAGCACCTCCCACACCGAGTACCCTCGCGAGCACACACGGCACTCCACCTACCGTGACCTCTCGCTCGTGTATGAGGGAGCAAGCGATCGCATTACCGTCCACCCTCCCGACCTCAGCCCCAGGGGCATGTTCATTCACCTGAACCGCTACTTCCCCCAGGGAGCGGTGGTTAAGCTGCGCTTTACTCTGGCCCGTTCCGGACACGAGGTCCACACCCGCGCCGAGGTCCGTTATTGTCTGGAGGGTGTGGGAATCGGGGTGGAATTCATCGACATTTCCGAGGCCGACCAGCAAGCCATTGAACGCGAGGTCAACGGCTAGCTTTTTTACCGCGCTTACGCAGGCGCGACAAAAGAATTCCGCAGGATTCCCAAGCCTTCAATCTCCACCTCTACAACATCTCCCGCCTTCAGAAATACCGGAGGCTTGCGAATAAATCCAACCCCGCCGGGGGTCCCGGTGGAGATCACATCTCCGGGTTCCAGGGTCGCAATCTGGGAAATGTAGTTGATCACCGTGGGGATGTTGAAGATCATGTTCGACGTGTTGGACGACTGCATCACCTCACCATTCAGACGCAACGTAACCCCGAGGCTCTGCGGATCTTTAAGTTCGTCCAGCGTTACCAGCGCCGGGCCCATGGGACCGGTGCCGTCAAAGGTCTTGCCTTGCAGCCATTGCGCGGTCCGCATCTGCCAGTCGCGCACCGAAACGTCGTTGAAGTTGCTATATCCAGCCACATATTCCATGGCTGACTCCAGCGGAATGTTGCGGCCCCGTTTTCCGATTACCACCGCCAGTTCGGCTTCATAGTCCACCATCTCCGAAACTGCGGGTAAGGCGACGGGCGCATCGTGACCGGCAAGCGTGTTACTGAATTTTGCAAACAGCACGGGATAGTCCAACTTCTTGGCGCCAATCTCCGCCGCGTGGTCCCGGTAGTTGAGGCCCAGGCAGAAGATTTTCCCGGGACGCTGTATGGGAGGGAGAAACGTTGCCTTCGCGGCGGGTACTGCAAGTCCCTGCTGGACCATTGCCGCAAGGTTTCCCGCCGCCGCTGTAAAGGAGACCGCCTGCTCTACCAGCTTCCGGCTCGCGGCGCTGGCATTCAGGAAATCGAGCACGCTCGCGGGAAAGGCCACGGAAGCGGAAGCTGCAATGGCTCCCGCACGGACCCCAGCGGCATACGCGCCCAAAAGATCAACAACGTGTTCGGATTGCAGCGCCCCAAACCGGGGCTCGCCATTCATTGCATAGGTAACAAGTCGCACGGAGCTTCTCCTCTATTATGGCTAACAGTTGTTGCTGAAAGTACGTATTGCGGGTTTTAGACCACCCGCATACAGCGGGTCAAAATACGGTGGATCGAAGCGGTCATTCGCGGTTCAAGTCGTCGATATCGTCGCGCAGCTTGCGGTATCCCATTGTCAGGATCACCAGATAGGCAATGTGAATCACCCACGTGGCGGTATAGGCGGCATAAAGATAGTTCATGATGTCTTCCTCGTGGGTGAGCCAGCGGCCAGCACCGGGCGCGAAGGCGCTCCAATGGCCCTGGTGGCATGCGCCTCTTCCACCTTCTGGCGCAGCTTTTCGAGCCGGTAACGCATCCAGATCAGCAAAACGGCCAGCGCAAGAAACGCAGCGAAATTGGCGAGCAGCGCCTTCCACATCGTGGGATCGAGCCCCGAACCCTCTCCGCCTCCTACAACCGGCTGCGGATGCTGGGTGCGGAACCAGCGGATCGCCATATAAACGAAAATTACATCCACGGCACCAAAAACAGCCAGCGCCGCTCCGATTACCGGAGCCTGCCCCACGGAACTATACCGCCTCACGAGCAGGTAGCTGGCATAGATCAGCCATAACACCAGGGTGCTGGTGAGCCGCGCATCCCACGTCCACCAGATGCCCCATACCGGCCGCGCCCAAATGGGGCCGGTCACAAGGACAACGGTGTTGAAAACCAGGCCAACCTCGGCGGCGGCCACGGCAAAAGCGTCCGCGCTCTTGCACCGCCTGGCGAGGTAATAAACGGAAGCGGCAAAATTGGCGAAGAAGCAAAGAAACGCCGTCCATGCGGAGGGTACGTGATAGTAGAAAATCCGCTGGACCTCGCCCATCGTAGCTTCGGTCGGCGCGACCACCATCGCCATGTACAGGGCCCAGGAGAGCAGCGCCAGCGTTACCACGGCACAAATTGTGAATGCGTTCTTCATCCCGATCTCATTCAGTAGCAGCGATTTATAGCACGTGCCGCGAAGTCACTCCGCGTCAAGAACCGTTTCAAATAGAAACACACCCAGAATCGTGAAGACTATATCGTAAACACCCAGAAACACCAGAGCCAGCCGGGGTGATTCCTCTCCCGTGAGCGTCGATGTGGTGGCGCTCACCATCGCCAGCAGTGCCGGGATGGAGACCGGAAACAGTAGCAGCGGAAGCATTACTTCCCTGCTCCTCGTCCGCAGCGACATCCCCGCAAAAAAAGTGCCATTGCCCACCAGCGCCCATGTGCCCAGAACAACGGCGATCACAAGCTGATAAACCGGGCCTACACTGCGCAGGTTGTAAAACACGATGAACAGTGGCGTCATCAGAACCTGCAACAGAATCACAAAAACAAAGTTGCCCAGTGCCTTGGCCAGGAAGAGCGAATTGGCCGGCGCCGGGGAGACTCGATAGGCGTCCAGCACCTGGTTGCGAAGTTCGCGCGCCCATGTCTGGTTCAATGCCACCACCGCCGCAAACAGCAGCGCCACCCAGATCAGTCCGCCGGAAATGCGTCTGGATTCTTCCGCATCGAGGTTGAAGGAAAAGCTGAAAATCACCACCACCAGCAGGGCAAAAAACAACATGGAGTTCAGCGCGTCTTTAGAGCGCCACTCCAGGCGCAGATCCTTGGCGAGCGTGCTGGCAAAGATAGCCAAAAATCCGGGGGCAGCGGGTCTCTCGGTAACGGGACGGGCCAGAGAAGTGGAGCTCATCCGCGCCTCTCTCTCAGCGCCTCGCCCGGAGATGCGGGCACGCCTTCGACGCGAAGAGCGATCTCCCCGGCATCCATAATCACGGACTCATCCGCCGCCCCCTGCAGCAAGGCAGGCTGATGCGTAACCACGAAGATGGTCTTGCCGCGATTTCTCATCTCCGCCAGAAGCTCAACCATGTGGGCGCCCGAAGCACCGTCCACGTTGGAGAATGGTTCGTCGAGCAGCAGCAACTGGGGGTCATGCAGCACCGCCCGTGCCAGCGAAATGCGCTGGCGCATCCCTTGTGAATACTGGCCCACACGCCGCCCCAGAGCGGGGTCCAGACCAACGGCGCGAATCGCCGACTCACAGACTCCAATATCCGATATCCCGTAGAGTCCCGCAAAGTAGTGCAGGTTCTCCATGGCGGTCATTTCGTCATACAGGAGCGGAGCGTGGCCCATATATCCCACGGCGGGGGCCACCTCGCGCAGAAGCGTCGATCCCAGCACCGAGACCATGCCTCGCGTAGGATGCGTAAGTCCTGCAATCACCCTGAGCAGCGTGGATTTGCCCGCCCCATTATCTCCCAGCAGGGCGTACATGCGCCCGGGCGCGAACTCGGCGGAAATATTCCGCAGCGCGGCAAAGCGGCCAAAGAGCTTGGTGACTTCCTTAAGCTCGACCGCGGAGGCAGATTGTGGATGTGTGTGCGTGGGCAGGTTCGCCGGTACCGCTGCCGTCTTCAGCTGATTTGCGCCTTCTGCACAGGGGCAGGATTCACCGCCGGGGTGTTCTGGTCCTTGGGGGCGTACTTTGAGGCGCATTTGGCCTGTAGATGCTTGGCATGGAAAACGCCATCCTTGCCAAAGCTGCCCTCGGCCATCGCCTGGGCATCGTCTTTGAAGGTGTCCGGCGGGGCTTCCGATCCGTAATACACAACCGTCAGCAGTTGCCCTTGCTCCTGCAGGTTGAACTCCACCTTGGACCCCTGGCGTCGAATCGATCCCGGGGCTACATTCCCCGCCACCCTCAGGCGCTTGCTGTAAACGGAGTCGTCCATTCCCCGGAGTTCTTTGATCGTAACGTAGTAGCTCTTGCTCTCCTGCACGCCAGTGTAAGCAAGATAGCCCAGGGCGATGACGATCACCGCTACTGCCGAGCCGAAACGTAAATATCTGCTGGTATTGGACACCGTTTTCGCTTTCGTTTCCGAAACGTGTTGCAGGAGGCTGCGTTTTGCCCTGCCTCTCTGTGCAAAACTTTACTCCCCAAGGCATCTGGGGTCAACCGCAGCTTAACCCTGACAGGCTTACGTTGGTCCAGCATGGCAGCCCGCAGGAAGCCCAGCCACACGCCGTACCTGCGGACAGATTATAATTGTGCGTTTAACGTTAAGGGGAAACGATGACAGACTCGGTCAACGGCAACGGCAATAAGAATGGAAATGGAGCGCACTCGCAGGCTTCCGGCCTCGCGTCCACAACTGCTGGCCCCCAGGCTCCCGCCTCCACGCTTGCCGGGGATGCCATGAGCGAAGCTCTTCAAAAACCTCGCGCCGGGTGGATTCGCGAGCGCCGCGCAGCCGCGGCTCAGAGTGGCGACACCAACATGTCCCAGATGCACTTTGCCCGCCTTGGCATCGTCACCGGGGAGATGGAGTTCATCGCTCGCCGGGAGAGCATCTCTCCCGAGCTGATCCGCGATGAGGTGGCAGCGGGCCGAATGATCATCCCTGCCAACATCAATCATCCCGAGTTGGAGCCCATGGCGATCGGCGTGGAGTCGAAGTGCAAGATCAACGCCAACATCGGCAACTCCGCGGTCACCTCCAATATCGACGAAGAAATTCGCAAGCTCCACACGGCTGTCCACTATGGCGCCGATACTGTGATGGACCTCTCCACCGGTGGCGACATTCCCACTATCCGCCAGGCCATTCTGCGGCATTCGCCCGTGCCGATTGGCACCGTTCCCATTTATGAAGCGATCTCGCGGGTCAAGCGCATCGAAGATCTCACTGCAGAGGTCATGCTGGAAGTAATCGAAGAACAGGCGGAGCAGGGCGTGGACTACATGACCATCCACGCCGGCGTGCTGATCCAGTATCTGCCGCTGATCTCCAAGCGTATTACCGGCATCGTGAGCCGGGGCGGCGCAATTCTGGCCCACTGGATGGCGCATCATCACAAGCAGAACTTCCTCTACGAACGCTTTGACGACATCACGAAAATCCTCAAGAAGCACGACGTTTCTTATTCCCTTGGCGATGGACTACGGCCCGGCTGCCTGGCCGATGCCAGCGATGAGGCGCAGTTCGCCGAACTCCGCACACTGGGAGAGCTCACGAAAAAAGCCTGGGAGCACGATGTTCAGGTGATGATCGAAGGTCCGGGCCACGTGCCGCTGAACAAGATCAAGGAGCAGGTCGAAAAGGAAGTCGAGTACTGCTATGCCGCCCCCTTCTACACCCTGGGGCCGCTGGTAACTGATATCGCTCCCGGCTACGACCACATAACCTCCGCCATTGGAGCCGCCATGATCGGATGGCACGGCGCAGCCATGCTCTGCTACGTCACTCCCAAGGAGCACCTCGGCCTTCCCAACGAAAAAGACGTGAAAGACGGCATCATCGCCTACAAGATCGCCGCCCACGCCGCCGAC